>CAZPQL010000045.1:0-25013 GCA_964588725.1 uncultured Rhodobacterales bacterium | reverse complement strand
TCGACAATATGCAGGTGCAGACGCGCGGCGCATTTGGTGGTCTGGGCATCGAGGTGACGCAGGAAAACGGCTTTGTAAAGGTCGTGTCGCCCATTGACGACACCCCGGCAGACGAGGCCGGAATCGAGGCAGGTGATTTCATTACTCACGTGGACAGCGAACCGGTTTTGGGTCTTAACCTCAATCAGGCGGTCGAACTGATGCGCGGGCCTGTGGGCTCTGAAATTATTATCACCGTGGTGCGCGAAGGCGTCGACGAACCGTTCGATGTGTCCATTATTCGTGACACGATTAAAATTGCCGCGGTCAAAACCCGCGTCGAAGGCGATAGCGTGGTCATGCGAATCAGTTCTTTCACCGACCAGACCTTTCCAAACCTTCAGGAAGGCATTCGCAAGAATATCGAAGACGCGGGCGGACTGGACAAGGTCAACGGTTTTGTTCTTGATTTGCGCAACAACCCCGGTGGTTTGCTAAATCAGGCGATTTTGGTATCGGACGCGTTTTTGGACAAAGGTGAGATTGTTTCGACCCGCGGCCGCGACCCGCAGGACAGCGACCGTTTCAACGCAGTCGAAGGCGACTTGGCGCAAGGCAAGCCGATTGTGGTTCTGATCAATGGCGGCTCGGCGTCGGCTTCAGAGATCGTTTCGGGCGCGCTGCAGGATCACCGCCGCGCCATCATCGTCGGCACCAAAAGTTTTGGTAAGGGTTCGGTTCAAACGATCATGCCGTTGCAGGGCGACGGGGCGATGCGTCTGACGACTGCCCGATACTACACACCGTCGGGAAGATCGATCCAATCGCTTGGTGTGGCGCCCGATATCATTGTCGAGCAACGTCCGCCGCGCGAAGAGACAGAGGACACGCCGCAAACCAACCAGCGTACCGAAGCAGACCTGCGCGGGTCGCTGGAAAACGATAGCCTGACCGAAGACGAGCGCAATCAGTTGATTGAAGAGAGACGCATTCAGGAAGAGGCCGCCAAGAAACGCGACGAAGACTATCAAATGGCCTATGCGCTTGATTTGCTGCGCGGCCTGTCGGTACTCAATACGGGTAACTAAAGTAGGGGACTATCACTTGTGCTGAGCGCAGACCACATTGCCGGATTGCCGTACCGACCCTGTGTGGGCATGATGGTCTGCAACCGGCGCGGCGGAGTATTCGCAGGCCAGCGGTTGGATAGTGCCATGGACGCATGGCAAATGCCGCAGGGCGGAATCGAGCATGGCGAAGAGCCGGAAGAAGCAGCCCTGCGAGAGCTGCGGGAAGAAACCGGAATCCCACCCGAATCTGTGCAAGTAATGGCGGAAACGCGCGATTGGATTCCCTACGATCTGCCGCATTATCTGGTGCAAAAGCTGTGGAAAGGACAATATCGCGGTCAGAAACAGCGGTGGTTTTTGATGCGGTTCGTTGGCGATGACAGCCAGATCAATATCAAAACCGCGCACCCGGAGTTTAGCCGCTGGTGCTGGTTGCCACCCGAAGAACTGTTGCAAAAGATCGTACCGTTCAAGCGCGATACTTATGAACGGGTCATTCGCGAATTTCAGACTCAGGTGTGTTAACGCAGGTTCTCACGCCAAAAACCGATCTTTGATCGGTGTTTGTTGCGCCGCGCCGACGCCGCTGCGCTGGTCGGCTGCGCGCCGCGCGGGAGTATTTAAGCAAAGATGAAGATCACACGGCACCTATTTTGTGACTCCACACGAGAACAAAACGTGAATATAGTACCGTATGGCCTTTGTCGAACTGAATATAACCTCGAACTTCAGCTTTCTGGCGGGCGGTGCGCACGCCGAGGAATACGCACAGGGTGCGGCGCTGATGGGGATGCCGGCGCTGGCGATTGCCGATACAAATTCCGTGGCCGGGATTGTACGCGCGCATGTGGAGCTGCGCGAAGTAGCGCGCGATGTTGCAACGCGGGCGCGGGTGGGAGTGGTCGGGCCTGCTGCCCCCGGTGGCGTGGTGCCGCCGGTATCGGCGGCGATCGACAACGTACCGCGCCTGCTGGCAGCGGCAAAGCTGGTGCTGGAAGACGGGTTCACCGTTACCGCCCTGCCACGGGACCGCGCCGCCTGGGGGCGGCTGTGTCGGCTGTTGTCGCTGGGACGGCAGCGGATGGAAAAGGGGCGCTGCCTGTTGCGCGCGCGCGATCTTCTGACGTGGGGCGCGGGGCTGGAATTTCTGTTGCACCCGCCCGCACCACAAAAGGCGCTGACCACACCGCGCGGCGTGGACGCGTGGCACCGGCAGGTGCAGACGCTGGTACGCCACTTCCCTGACCGGTGCCATTTGTTGATGGCACCGCGCTACGACGGGCAGGACAGCCAGCGCTTTGACAGGCTCGCCCGGACAGCAGCGCGTTTGAACATCCTCCCGGTGGCCTCGGCCAGTCCGGTGATGCACGCGGCTCACAGGCGCAAACTGGTCGACGTGATGACGGCGATCCGATTGGGGCGGATGGTCGAGCATCTGGGGCGCAATGCCCTGACCAACAGCGAACAGCACCTGCGGTCAGAATACCAGATGCTGCATCTTTTTTCAGGCCACCACGCCGCCGTCCACCACAGCGGCGACATCGCCGCGCGCTGCACGTTTTCGCTTGATGAACTCAAGTACGAATACCCCTCGGAAATCGCGCCGGGTGAAACCCCGCAGGACCGCCTGCACCGTCTGTCGTACGCCGGTCTTAAATGGCGGTATCCGGCGGGCGCGCCCGCGCGGGTGGTCAAAATGCTGGATCACGAACTGGCGTTAATCCACAAACTATCTTACGCGCCTTATTTCCTGACGGTCCACGACGTGGTCGATTTTGCCCGTTCGCGCGGAATCTTATGTCAGGGGCGCGGGTCAGCCGCCAATTCGGTCACGTGTTATGCGCTTGGTGTCACGTCGGTATCGCCCGAAATCGGCGCGATGGTGTTCGAGCGTTTCGTGTCCGAGGCCCGCGACGAGCCGCCCGACATCGATGTTGATTTTGAACACGAGCGCCGCGAAGAGGTGATTCAGCATATTTATGCCCGCTACGGCCGCCACCGCGCCGGGCTATGCGCCACGGTCGTGCATTATCGGGGCAAACGCGCCATCCGCGAGGTCGGCACCGCGATGGGCCTGTCAAACGACACTATTTCGGCGCTGTCCTCGCAACTCTGGGGTTGGGGCAGCTATGGCTTACCCGAAGAACAGCTGCGCGAAATCGGCCTTGACCCCAACGACCGCTGCCTGTCGCAAACGTTGGAGCTGTGTCAGCAAATCATCGGCTTTCCCCGCCATCTGTCGCAACACGTTGGCGGGTTCATCATGACCGAGGGACGTCTCGATGAACTGGTCCCCATTGAAAACGCCGCCATGGAGGACCGTACGGTCATCTGCTGGGACAAGGACGATATCGACGCCCTGGGTATTCTCAAGGTTGATGTCCTGAGCCTTGGCATGCTGACCTGCATCCGCAAAGCCTTTGATCTGATCGATGCGCATCACCATCAAAGGCACGCGCTGGCCACGCTGCCGCCCGAAGATCCCACCGTTTACGATATGCTTTGCGTTGCTGACAGCATCGGAGTGTTTCAGGTGGAAAGCCGTGCGCAGATGAATTTCCTGCCACGTATGAAACCGCGCTGCTTTTACGATCTGGTGATCGAGGTGGCGATCGTGCGCCCCGGCCCGATTCAGGGCGACATGGTGCATCCGTTCATCCGGCGGCGCAACGGCGAGGAAAAGGTCAGTTTCCCATCAAACGAGTTGGGCGCCGTGCTGGGCAAAACCCTTGGTGTGCCGTTGTTTCAGGAACAAGCCATGCAGATCGCCATCATCGGTGCCGGTTTCACGCCGGATGAGGCTGACCGTTTGCGCCGCGCGCTGGCGACGTTCAAGAAATCCGGTACGATTCACTTGTTTCGCGACCGGTTTCTCAAGGGGATGCTGAAGAACGGTTACCCGTTGGATTTCGCACAACGTTGTTTCAGCCAGATCGAAGGTTTTGGTGAATACGGTTTCCCGGAAAGCCACGCCGCCAGCTTTGCGCTGCTGGTTTATGCCAGCGCCTGGATCAAAAAACACCATCCCGGCATTTTTGCCTGCGCGCTCTTAAATTCCCAGCCCATGGGGTTTTACGCCCCTGCGCAAATTGTGCGCGATGCCCGGGAACACAACGTCGAAGTGCGCCCGGTTTGCATCAATCATTCCTATTGGGACAACACAATGGAGCGCGACGATCAGGGCGGGCTGGCGCTGCGGCTTGGGTTTCGGCAGATCAAATCCATGCGCGAGGACGACGCCACATGGATTTCGGCGGCGCGCGGTAACGGCTACCAGTCTGTTGACGACATCTGGCGTCGCGCCGGTACGCCGCCGCGTCTGCTGCATACCCTCGCCGAAGCCGATGCTTTTGCCGCGCTCAATCTGTCGCGCCGCGAGGCCCAGTGGCAGGCACGCGCCATCACCGGTGATGAACCCCTACCGCTGTTTGCGCAGGGGCTCGAAGGTGAGGGAATTTCTGAACCCGCCGTCACCCTGCCCGACATGACCGAGGGCGAGCACGTGGTCGAGGACTACGTCGCCACGCGTCTGACCCTGCGCAGTCATCCGCTGGCGTTACTGCGCGACCGGTTGACACCGCTACAATAAACGCCCGATTTCACCTTTGCCCAACCACGCCCGCCGCAGACATCCACCGCGCACAACACTGGAAAATAAAATTGAACCAATCCACCATTTCCGCGCACTCTTAATAAGGACCACAAGCAATGCGGGCGCATAAATGCGCAAAAAGGATAAAATTTACGAAGAGTATCTGGCGACGGCAGCCCGCATGGGTGACCGCCGCGCCATCGACGCGCTTGTTCGATATCGCAGCCCGCGCCTGTATTCGCACGCGTATAGGTTGCTTGGCGACCGTGACGACGCCATGGACGCGGTTCAGGACGCGTGGATCGAAATACTGCGCGGTCTACCTCAACTGATCGAACCCCGCGCGTTTCCGGCCTGGGCTTACCAGATCACCACCCGACGTTGTGCGCGGCTCATCGATAAAAATATCAAACAGCGTGCACTTGGCGAAAATCCGGACCCGGCCATGATCCCCGAGTCCCCCGAACCCGGACCTGCGGCGGCCGACGCAAATACGATCCGTGCCGCAATCAACACATTGCCTCACGACCACGCCGCGACGCTTAAACTGTTTTATATTGATGAAATGTCTGTGCGCGAAGTTGCATTTGCGCTCGATATTCCGGTGGGAACCGTGAAATCCCGCCTGATGCACGCCCGCCAAAAACTTAAGCAAACCCTGAAAGGAAATCAAAATGGCTGATCTGGACAAACTGATAAAAGAAGCACTAAGCGCAGAAGAAAAAGACATTCTACGCGAAACCGAAGAATTGGGTTGGTTCGCGCTTGGCATGTCTCAATTCACTGGAAAACTGGCTTGGGTCAGTTGGATGATCATGATTGTTCAGTCCGCGATGTTTCTGGCTGGAGTCTGGTGCGCGTGGAACTTTTTTAACACCTCCGACGTTATCACCGCCTTGAAATGGGGATTTTCGGGAACCGTTCTGATCATAACGGCAGCGCAACTAAAACTCAGCCTGATGCCGCAAATGCAAGCTGATCGTGTACTGCGTGAACTAAAAAGAATCGAGTTGCTGATTGCACACAACGCACGATAATCGCTGGCCTGACGCAATAGCCTGCAAAAGGAGCCGCCAATGTATTCGCTGAAAGCCAAATTGGCTGACCCAAAGCGCATCATCAACATACAGGTCAACGTCATTCCGTCGCCGGTTGCCACACAAGCCATCGCGGCTGCGGGCGCTGACGCTGTGATCATCGACATGGAGCACGGGGCCATTGGCCACGCCGAGGCCCACGCCATGATCACTGCCACACAAGGGTTCGACTGTGCCCCGCTTGTGCGTGTGGCCGAAGTGAACGCAACACAGGCCAAGCGGGTGCTGGATTTGGGGGCCGAAGGGGTTGTTTTCCCCCTGATCCGCACCGCCGACGACGCCCGCGACGCGGTGGAGTTCACAAGTTACCCTCCCAGCGGCACCCGGGGTTGGGGACCGTTTATCGCCCATTCACGCTGGGACGTCGGGCTGATGGACTACCAAAACAAGCTGGGCACGGGCACTGTCGTTTGCCTGTTGCTGGAAACGCCGGAAGCGGTCGAGAATATCGATGCCATATGCGCCGTGGCCGGCGTGGATTTGATGGTCGTCGCCCAGTTTGATTTGTCGACGACCATGGGAATATCAGGGCAATTTGATCACCCTGATTATCTGGCCGCCGAAAAACGTCTGGAAACAGCGGCGTTCAAAGCAGGCATGCCACTGATCGGCATCGCCAACAATGCCACGCGCGCGGACGCGCTTTTTGCACGCGGGTATCGGGGCATTGGCGGTTTTGATATTTTGTCGCTCAAAGCGGCAGTCGCCACGTCGGCGGCATGGTGCAAGAAATAAAGTCAGCGCCGCCAGAACCCGATGGTCAGCAGCACGTAAACCGACATCAGTTCGAGGCGGCCAATCAACATGCCTGCCGCCAGCAGCCATTTCGCAGTGTCGTTAAGCCCGGCGAAGTTTCCGCTTGGACCGATCCGTTCGCCCAGTCCCGGCCCGATATTGGCCAGCGCCGCCGCCGCGCCCGAAATTGCCGTGGTCATATCGAGACCGGTCAACCCCAGAAGAGTCGCCAGCACTGCCAGCGACACCATGAACAGCACGAAAAACGCCATCACAGATGAAAGAACATCCTCGGATATCGGTCGCCCTTCAAATTTTGGCGAAAACAACCCGTGCGGCGAATGGATTTTGCGTATCTGCGCACGGATCGACGCCCAAAGCAGCTGATACCGAAATATTTTGATCGAACACGACGTAGACCCGGCGCAGCCACCTATCAGTCCAATCAGAAAAAACACCGTCATCGGAAAACTGCCCCATAGCCCGTAATCAGTGCTGGCAAACCCGGTGCCCGTGATAATTGACACACCGTTGAATGCCGATTGGCGAAAGGCCAGTTCAAAGCCGGAGTCACTGGTTGTCATTCGCCACAGAACCAGTGCCGCGATTATGAACAGCACAAACATGATAAACGTTCTTATCTGGCTGTCGTTCAGCAACGGACGCGCGGAACCACCCACCAATTGCACGTAGCGCACGAAAGGCAGCGCCGCGAGCAGCATGAAGACTATCGCCACGTATTCTCCTCCGGCACCAAATTCGCCAAATGAATTGTCTCCGTTGGCAAAACCACCGGTGGAAATTGTCGTCATGGCGTGGACCACTGCGTCGAACAGGCTTTGGCCCGTGGCCGCGAAAGCCAGCGCACAAACGAGCGTCAGACCCAGATAAATCGTCGAAATCGAACGGGCGATTTCGGCGGCGCGCGGCAGGATTTTCCCAAAGGTTTCAAAGCCTTCGCTGCGGAAAATCTGCATACCTCCGACTTTGAGCATTGGCAAAAACACCATGGCCACAACGATGATGCCGATACCACCAAACCATTGGGTCAACCCGCGCCAAAGCAACAACCCGCGTGGCAGTTGATCCAGCTGGCTCAGCACGGTCGCGCCGGTGGTGGTCAGCCCCGACATGGCCTCAAAAAACGCGTCGACATATCGCGATTCGGTCGCGCCAAACCAAAACGGCAGGGCCGCAAATAACGGCAAAGCCAACCAGACTACTGTGGTAACCAAAAACGATTGCTGAATTGTCAGGCTTTCCGTACGTCCGTTGGCGCAACTCAACACCAGCGCCCCGCCGGTGAACGCGGTCAATAGTGCTGTGGTGGCAAAAACCGTATAGTGACTGTTGCCGTCGAACCAGTCCATTGCCATGGGAACAGCCATGGACCCCCCGAGTGCGATCAGCAAAAGGCCGACAATATAGCCCACCGGGCGCAAGTCCATCATGGAGAACGGTTGAGCGCAGATTCACGGCAAGTCAAGGCTTGTCGCGCCCCGCCCAGCCCAATATCGATGTTCTCTAATGCAGGATCATCGCGTTCGTAGCCGTATTTCATTGGCGACAGGAACATTATTTCGCTTTGCCTTTATAATCCGGTTGCGGACTTAAGGTTCGACGGACCGCGTCCTGCCATCCGGCGTAATCGTCATCGCGGGTGCTATAAGAAAAATCCGGCTCAAACCTGCGCTCGAGCGCCCAGTTGCGCGCAAATTCCGTCGGCCCGGGGCACAGGCCAGATTGCAGCCCCGCCAGATAGGCTGCACCCAGGGCTGTCGTTTCGGTAATTCTTGGACGGTCAACCGGCGCGACCAGCTGATTGGCCAGATTTTGCATGGTCCAGTCGCTGGCGGTCATTCCGCCGTCCACTCGCAGAACGGTTTGCCCCCGGGCGGACCAATCACCCTGCATCGCCTCAAGCAAGTCACGGGTCTGAAACGCCACGCTTTCCAGCGCCGCTTTTGCCAGCTCGGCAGCGCCGGTAGCCCGCGTCAGGCCATAAATCGCGCCCCGGCAATTTGCGTCCCAGTACGGTGCGCCAAGCCCTGTAAACGCAGGCACCAGAAACACCTGCTGGTGGGGGTCTGCAGCTGCGGCAAGCGCCGAAACCTGCACCGCGTCGTCAAACAGTTTCAATCCGTCGCGCAGCCATTGCACGACGGCGCCCGCCACAAAAATGGACCCTTCCAGCGCGTAGGTCACCCGCCCGTTCAGACGGTACGCGATCGTGGTCAGCAGCCGGTTTTCAGACTGTGCAAACCTGTCACCTGTATTCATCAGCGCAAAACAACCGGTGCCGTAGGTCGATTTAATCATGCCGGGCTGAAAGCACGCCTGCCCAATCGTTGCGGCCTGTTGGTCACCCGCAACACCGCGAATGGGAATTTCACGCCCTATAACGCCACTGTCCGTGACACCGAAGTCGGCGGCGCAATCATGCACGTCGGGCAACAGAGCGCGTGGCACATCAAATAGCTCCAGCAATTCGTCGTCCCAATGCCCGTCCACAATATTGTACAGCGACGTGCGCGCGGCATTCGTAGCGTCTGTGGCGTGTACCCTGCCGGCGGTCAGCCGCCAGATCAGAAAACTGTCGATTGTTCCAAACGCCAGAAAGCCCGCGTTGGCGTCCGCGCGCGCGCCGTCAACATTGTCAAGAATCCAGCCCAGTTTGCTGGCCGAAAAATACGGATCCAGCAACAATCCGGTCTTGGCCGTGACCGTTGGCTCGCATCCCTCGGCTTTCAGGCGCGCACAGAAACCCGCAGTGCGCCGGTCCTGCCAGACAATCGCGTTGTAAATTGGTCTGCCCGTCCGGCGGTCCCACACAACGACCGTTTCGCGCTGGTTGGTGATTCCCAGCGCGGCAACGTCAGAAGCGCCGTGCAAGACCTTCCTGCAGGTATCAAGCGTCGTTTGCCAGATGTCCTCGGGATCGTGTTCGACCCAGCCCGATTGCGGAAAATGCTGTGTATATTCGAGCTGATGCGAGGCGCGCGGATGCAAGTCTTTGTCAAACATGATGGCGCGCGACGATGTCGTGCCCTGATCGATGGCCAGAATACGGCTCATGTGCGATGCTCCTTTAGCCAGACGTCCAGTCTGGCAATCTGTTCGCTGCTCATGCGCAAACCGCATTTGCTGCGCCGCCAGACTATATCTTCCGCAGTGGTCGCCCATTCGCATTCCACAAGCCAGCGCACTTCACGCGCGCTTAGCCCTGCGCCGAAATCCTGTCCCATGTCCTGCGCAGTACCAACGGAGCCCAGCATGTCAAACGCCCGTGTCCCGTAGGCGCGGGCGATGCGTCCGACCGTGCGCTCATCCAGAAAGTCATAGCGCTTTTGCAGTTTTGCGACCAGATCAACCAGCCCGTCAAACGCCATGTCCCCCCCAGGTAAAGGACTGTGATCCGTCCAGGGCAGCCCGTTCAAACCGACATAGGGTGCCATTTCCGCCACAACTTGTTCCGCCAGTATGCGAAATGTCGTGATCTTGCCGCCGTAAATTGAAATAAGCGGTGCGCGCCCGTTCTGATCGCCCACATGGATATGATAGTCGCGCGAAGCCGCTGCCGCCTTGCCGCCCTGATCACCGTCAAGCGGGCGTAGTCCCGCGTAGCTCCAAACGACGTCACTCACCGAAACCGGATGTTCGAAATATTCGGACGCCGCGCGACATAGGTATTGTTGCTCGGCGTCGGTACAAACGACGGCGTCGGTCGCGCCGGTATGATCAACGTCAGTGGTTCCGATAAGAGTAAAATCCGTCTCATACGGCAGGGCGAAAACAATACGTCCGTCGCCATTTTGGAAAAAATAGGCCCGGTCGTGATCGAACAATTTGCGCACCACGATATGCGAACCTCGGACCAGCCGGATCGGGTCGTGGTCATTCTGGCGCAAAGCATCCTCGGCCACGGAATTGACCCAGGGTCCGGCGGCGTTCACCAGAATTCTGCAGTGAAGCTGCGTTTCGCGCCCGCTCGCATCTTCAAGCGTGGTGACCCAGTGGTCGCCATTCCGGCGGGCATTAACCAATCTGGTGCGCGTCACGATCCGCGCACCGCGATCCGCTGCGTCACGCGCGTTGAGCACCACCAAACGCGCGTCGTCAACCCAACCGTCAGAATATTCGAATGCGCGCCGAAAATGCGGCTTGAGAGGCCTGCCCGCTTCGTCGGTGCGTAAATCCAGCACTTTGGTGCCCTGCAACATGCGGTGGCCGCCCAGATGATCGTAAATGAACAAACCGATACGTAAAAGCCAGGCTGGGCGCATCCCTTTCACATGCGGCAGGATAAACCGCATGGGACGGGCAATATGCGGCATGTTGCGCAGCAGCACCTCGCGCTCTTTTAACGCTTTGCGCACCAGCCCGAATTCATAATGTTCCAGATACCGCAACCCGCCGTGGAATAATTTTGTCGCCTTGCTAGATGTCCCGCTCGCCAGATCATCTTTTTCGCACAATATTACAGACAGCCCGCGACCGCTGGCGTCGCGTGCGATACCGGTTCCGTTCACACCGCCGCCGACTATCAAAACGTCAAATTTTCCGATGGAGTCCTGCATCAATTTCAGACCCTGACCGATAGGCAAGCGATGATCAACGCTGATGTTGCGGCAATGCAGTTGCAAAGAAATTTCCGATCAGGCACGATCATGAAAATTCTGACGCCTGAGGAGAAATCAGATGAAGACACGTGCCGCTGTTGCGCTTGAAGCTGGCAAACCGCTTGAGATCATGGACGTGAACCTTGAGGGCCCCAAGGCGGGTGAAGTTCTGGTCGAGATCAAGGCGACCGGCATTTGCCACACCGATGAGTTCACCCTGTCGGGTGCCGATCCCGAGGGGCTGTTCCCCGCCATTCTGGGCCACGAAGGCGCGGGTGTGGTGGTTGAATGTGGCCCTGGCGTGACGTCGCTTAACGTGGGCGATCACGTCATTCCGCTGTATACCCCCGAATGCCGCGAGTGCGATTACTGTCTCAATCCCAAAACCAACCTGTGTCAGGCCATTCGAACAACACAGGGTCAGGGGTTGATGCCCGATGGCACATCGCGATTTACGATGATGGATGGCACGCCGATCCTGCATTACATGGGGTGCTCGACATTTTCCAACCACACTGTGTTGCCCGAAATCGCGCTGGCCAAAGTGCGCAAGGACGCCCCGTTTGACAAGATTTGCTACATCGGCTGCGGCGTGACCACCGGGCTTGGCGCAGTGATGAACACCGCCAAGGTTGAAATCGGGTCTACCGCAATTGTCTTTGGGCTTGGCGGCATCGGCCTGAACGTGGTGCAGGGCCTTCGTCTGGCCGGCGCCGATCAGATCGTCGGCGTCGAACTGAACGCCGGCAAACTTGAGATGGCGACACAATTTGGCATGACGGATTTCGTAAACCCATCAGATGTCAAAGGTGATCTTGTCGGTCATCTGGTTGAACTGACCGGCGGCGGCGCGGACTACACCTTTGACGCCACCGGCAACGTGGACGTCATGCGCACGGCGCTTGAGGCCGCGCACAAAGGCTGGGGCGAAAGCGTCATCATTGGCGTGGCACCCGCCGGTGCCGAAATATCTACGCGACCGTTCCAACTGGTGACGGGGCGCGTGTGGCGCGGCACAGCCTTTGGCGGCGCGCGCGGGCGCACCGACGTGCCGATGATTGTCGATTGGTATATGCGGGGTAAAATCGAAATTGACCCAATGATCACCCACAAACTGTCGCTGGACAATATTAACGACGGGTTCGATCTGATGCACGCCGGCAAAAGCATCCGCGCGGTGGTGGAATTTTAGTGCCCGATGTTGGCTGCCCGAAATGACGGCCATATTCCTGAACACGCTACCGTTTTTTGCGGTGCTGGCCTGCGGATACGCGGCTGCACGGCTGCGGTTTTTCAACGAGGCCGCCACCGCCTATTTGACCAGGTTCGTGTTCTACTTTGCCTTGTCGGCGATGATTTTCCGTTTTGCCGCGACCTTACCGCTGGCCAGCGTTTTTGATCCTGCGGCGGTTCTGGCCTACCTGAGCGCCACTTTGGCCGTCTATTTGCTGGTTCTGAGCATAGCCCGGGGGCGCGGAACTGGGCTGGAGGTTGCATCGATCGAAGCCCAGAGCGCCGCCATCGGCAACGTCGGGTTTCTCGGAATTCCCCTTTTGGTCGGGCTGACCGGCGTTCAGGCCGTCGGTCCCCTGATGATGGTTCTGGCGACCGATCTGATCATCTTCGGCAGCCTGATCGTTATTCTCATATCCGCGCGTCGCGACGGACGTCTTTCGATTGGGGTTCTGAAACCGATCACGGTCGGTCTGGTGAAAAACCCGATGGTCATGTCAATTCTTACCGGGCTGACGTGGGCCATGACCGGTGCGCCGCTTGCCACGCCTGTCGATGATTTTCTGGTTCTGATGGGTGCAGCGGCAACGCCCGGCGCTTTGTTTGCGATTGGCGCATCGCTGGCCTCTAAGTCGACTGAAAGGCTTGGGATCGCGCTGTGGCTGTCACTCGCAAAACTGGCGTTGCACCCCATGGCCGTTGCCGTGACGACCCTGCTGGTTTTTGACGTGGATCGGTTTACCGCGGGTGTGATGATTGCCGCTGCCGCCATGCCTACTGCGGGCAACGTGTTTATGCTGGCGCAACATTACGGCATTGCCCCAACGCGGGCGTCGTCGACTATTTTGGTTTCCACACTGATCAGCGTCTTGTCTTTGACGCTGGTCATCGCCATGGTTTTGCCATGACGACCGCCACCATTCGCCCCGCCAAAACCGAAGACTTGACGGCAGTCTGGGATATTCTAAAGCCTATTTTCAGGGCCGGTGAAACTTATGGTGTCGATCCGGACATCAGCCGCGCGCGCGCCTTGGAATACTGGGCCGGTGGCGACCATTCGTGCTTTGTTGCCGAGCTGGATCACAAAATATTGGCCACGTATTTTCTGTGTCCCAATGGCGCGGGAGGCGCACGTTTCGTGTGCAATTGCGGTTTCGCCACCTCGGCGGGCGCACAGGGATTGGGGCTGGCACGCCTTATGTTGAAAGAGTCGCAGCAAATTGCGCGGGCCAAAGGCTACTACGCCATGCAATTTAATTTTGTCGTCACTACAAACGCCCGTGCCATCGACATTTGGACCCGCGACGGGTTTGAAACGGTCGGTCGTCTCCCTGCTGCATTTGAACATCCAACGGCCGGATTTGTGGACGCGCTCATCATGTTCAAAAATCTTGGCGATCTGTCATGACTACAATTTTTATCGACGCCGACGCCTGTCCGGTCAAGGACGAGACGACCCGCGTTGCGCTTCGGCACAAAATCAAAACCCTGATTGTTTCCAACGGTGGACTGCGCCCCAATGTGCATCCTTTAGTCGAGACCGTCATCGTGCCCGATGGCCCAGACGTTGCCGATATGTGGATCGCCGACCGTGCACAAACGGGCGATATCGTGATCACCGGCGACATTCCCCTTGCGGCGAAATGTTTGAAAAACGGTGCCCGATGCCTGCGCCACAACGGCGACGTTTTCACCGATGCCAACATCGGCAACCAGCTGGCCACGCGTGACTTGATGGCTGACGTACGCGCGGCCAATCCTTTCCACGTCGCCAAAGGCAAGCCATTTTCCAAAGCGGATCGTTCGCAGTTTTTGAATGCGCTGGAACGCGAAGTCAGACGGGCGCTGCTTGACTAACAGCTATTGCGCGATCCGGCCTTTTCAATGAGACTTGATCGAACGACTCCGGTTCAGGACGATATCCGCGCATGCCCCCGCTCAACAACAATCTGACCGGTATTCTATCGGCGCTTGGCGCGGCGTTTCTATTTTCGTTCATGGATATGTCGATCAAGTTTCTAAGCGAAAGCTACGCTTTGCATCAGATCGTGGTGATCCGGGCCTCGATTGGCATGATTGTGCTTTTCGTAGTCGTGGCGCCCTTTTACGGTGGGCTGGCGCTGGTTAAGACGCGCAGATTGAAAACCCATCTATTGCGCGGGCTTTGTGTCGTCACCGCAAACGTCGCGTTTTTTCTGGCCATCGCCGCTATGCCGCTTGCCGATGCGGTGGCCATTTTTTTCGTCGCGCCGCCGTTGATCACCATCATGTCGGTGGTATTTTTGCACGAGAGTGTCGGTTTGAGGCGATGGGTTGCGATTTGTGTCGGACTAATCGGTGTGGTGATCATCATGCGCCCGGGTAGCGAAAGCTTCAAACTTGTGGCGTTGCTCCCGCTGATTGCGGCGCTTGGGTATTCGACTCTGCATATTCTGACCCGAAAACTCGGCCCCACGGAACACCCCGTGACGATGACTTTTTATATTCAGTTGATATTTATTTTGGTCAGTCTCTTGATAGGCCTGACCGTTGGCGACGGTCGTTTATCAGGTTCGGGTGACCCTTCGCTTGAATTTCTGTTTCGCCGCTGGGTGCCGCCCAAAGCAGGTGACCTCATACTTTTTCTGGCCATCGGATTGTCGAGCACAGGCGGTGCATTTCTCATTTCTCTGGCCTACAGCCGCTGCGAGGCCGGGCTGGCCGCCTCGTTTGAGTATGTTGCGCTGCCCTTGTCTGTGTTTTGGGGAATCGTTGTATTCGCCGATTGGCCTGACGGTACCGCGATTCTGGGAATCACGTTGATCGTCAGTGCGGGATTGTACATGTTTTGGCGCGAGGCCCTCTCCAGACATCAATTGGTGGGTGACTATCCACCACGGCCCGATTGACAGGAGGCAACGATGATCACGCAAGAACAGGTCAATGCCTATCAGTTGGACGGCGTCGTTATTTTGCGCGGCGTTCTTAGCGACTGGGTGAACGTCATTGCCAAGGGCATCGAGCGCAATATGCGCGCGCCCGGTCCCTATGCATCGGAAAACGCGGTTTCACAGGGGCGGTTTTTTGACGACTATTGCAACTGGCACAGAATTCCCGAATTTGAAAATGTTGTGCGCGAAAGCCCGGTCGCTGAAATTGCGGCAAAGGCTATGGTTTCCCGCACTGCCCAATTTTACCACGATCACGTCCTAGTCAAGGAACCCGGAACACCCAAATCGACGCCGTGGCATCAGGACAGTCCCTATTATTTCATCAAAGGCCGCCAAACCGTCAGTTTCTGGATTCCGGTCGATCCGGTACACGATGCCAGCTTGCGGTTTATCAAAGGGTCGCACAAATGGGCGCGTATGGTGCGCCCGGTCAGCTGGGCCGACGACAGCGATTTTTATGACAAGAAAATCGACTGGACACCGGTGCCCGACCCGGACGCCGATCCGAATGACACATCGGTGATCGAGTGGCCGATGCAACCGGGTGATGTGGTTCTGTTCGATTTTCGCACCGCCCACGGCGCGCGCGGCAATACCACATTCAACCGACGGCGCGCCCTGTCACTGCGCTGGGTCGGCGACGATGCTTATTATACGCAGCGCCCGGGACGTACTTCACCGCCATTCCCCGGCCACGACATGACTGAGGGGCAAAAACTGCGCGAAGACTGGTTTCCCACAATTTATTCGCGCTGACACCGTTTCATTTTTACAAAAATACGCGTGCCTCAGGCGCTGCGCAGAATGCAACGATCAAAAATCCAGATTTTCGACGCTCAATGCATTGGCCTGTATAAATTCGCGGCGCGGCTCCACCACGTCGCCCATCAGCTTGGTGAAAATATCGTCCGCGTCTGCCACATCGCCAACTTTGACTTGCAGCAATGTTCTGGCCTCGGGGTCCAGCGTGGTTTCCCACAACTGATCTGGATTCATTTCGCCAAGGCCCTTATAGCGCTGCAACGACAGGCCTTTTTCGCCTTCGATCAGCACAACATTCAGCAAATCGGACGGTGCGTTGATCAGCGTTTCTTTGTCTTTGCGGCGTAGCACCGCCGGGGCGTCATAAATTTCCTGCAGGGCTTGTGTGAATCCGGCCAGCTTGCGCGCCTCGCCCGAGCGGATGCAGTTGCCGCTAAGGGTGCGCACCTCGTCCACGCCGCGAATATTGCGCGAGAACCGCAGACCGGCGTCCTGTGTCGGGCGGCCCTGCCAGCCCTTTTCGTATTCGCGCGCCACCAGATCTAGCCGCGCCGCCACCGCATCGGCAACGGCTTGCGGATTGTCGTCGATTCGACCTGTCATCAGACCTCCGGCGATCGCCGCCTGCTCCAGCACGTGGCGGGAATAATGCGTCGGAAAGGCATTAAGGATCAGCCGCACCTGCCGCGCCTCGCTGACCACGCGGTTAAGGTCGGCACCCATGATTTGCGTGCCATCGCCGAGTTGCAGAACCGCCGATTCAAGCCCCTGTTCGATCAGGTGATCTTCCAGTGCAGCCTGATCTTTCAGGTAAACTTCGGACTTACCGCGGCTGACCTTGAACAGTGGCGGCTGCGCGATATAAAGGTATCCGCCTTCGATCAGTTGCGGCATCTGACGAAAGAAAAAAGTCAAAAGCAATGTGCGAATATGCGCGCCGTCCACGTCGGCGTCGGTCATGATGACCACCTTGTGATAACGCAGTTTGCTGATATCAAATTCATCCCGCCCGATGCCCGTTCCAAGGGCCGTGATCAGCGTGCCGATTTCCTGACTTGACAACATCCGGTCAAACCGCGCCCGTTCGACATTCAGGATTTTGCCACGCAGTGGCAGCACCGCCTGATTGTGGCGCGAACGGCCCTGTTTGGCAGAGCCACCGGCGCTGTCGCCTTCGACGAGGAAAACTTCGGACAACGCCGGATCCTTTTCCTGACAATCCGCCAGCTTTCCGGGCAGCGATGCGATATCCATCGCGGTCTTGCGCCGCGTCAGCTCGCGGGCCTTGCGCGCCGCCTCGCGTGCCTGCGCCGCCTCGACGATCTTAGAGACGATCAGCTTGGCTTGCGTCGGATTTTCCTCGAACCATTCCGACAGCTTTTCGTTCACCAGACTTTCAACCGCCGGGCGCACCTCTGAACTAACCAGCTTATCTTTGGTCTGGCTCGAAAATTTCGGATCAGGGACTTTGATCGACAATACGCAGGTCAACCCTTCGCGGGCGTCGTCGCCCGTGAAATTGATTTTCTCGCGCTTGGCGATGCCGGACGAGGCGGCATAGGCGTTGATCGTTCGTGTCAGTGCGCCGCGAAAGCCCGCCAGATGGGTGCCGCCGTCGCGCTGCGGAATGTTATTGGTAAATGGCAATACGTTTTCGTGGTAGCTGTCGTTCCACCACATGGCGACTTCGACTTCGATTTCGTCTTTGGTGCCTTTGAAAAATATCGGCGCGTCCAGCATCGCGGTTTTTGACCGATCCAGATGGCGGACAAATTCGCGGACGCCGCCGTCATAAACCATTTCGGTCTTTAAGGGCTCGACCGGCCTTTTGTCTTCGATGCAAATTCGTACGCCGGAATTCAGGAACGCAAGCTCGCGCAGACGGTGCTCCAACGTGGTAAAGCTGTACTCCAGATTCGAAAACGTATCCAAAGTTGCCAAAAAACGCACCTCGGTGCCTTTGCGCCCGTTCGCATCACCAACCACTTCCAGATGCTTGACCGTCTCGCCGTGCTCAAACCGTGCAACGTGTTCTTTGCCGTTTCGCCAAATGCGCAGTTCCAGCCACTCGGACAGGGCGTTCACGACAGACACACCAACTCCGTGCAAACCACCGGAGACCTTGTAGGAATTGCTGTCGAATTTACCGCCGGCGTGCAGCTGGGTCATGATAACTTCGGCGGCGGAAACGCCTTCTTCTTCGTGTATATCCACCGGGATTCCGCGCCCGTTATCAGCGACTGAAACCGAGCTGTCGGCGTGGATAATCACCGTCACGGTGTCGCAATGACCCGCCAAGGCCTCGTCGATCCCGTTGTCCACGACCTCGTACACCATATGGTGCAGGCCCGACCCGTCGTCAGTGTCGCCGATATACATGCCGGGACGCTTGCGAACAGCCTCTAAGCCTTTGAGAACTTTAATTGAATCCGCGCCATAGTCGTTCGGATTACTGGGTGTTGTTGTCATGTCACATGCCCACTGATTTACCCCCAATATATATGGGTTTTTGGCGGCAATGTCACGCCTTGGCCACAAGATTTTGGGGTTCGGGGGCGTCAGCTGAGCGCGATCAGAATCCCAACGATGATCAAAGCCCAGCCCGACCCCTGATTGATCCGCCGAATGCCGCGATCCGAGCTGACCAGCAGGCGCGCCCTATCCACGAATGCGGCCAGCATGACGTTCCCTAACAGTGGCACCAGCATCGATACAGTCGCGATAGCGGCGATATCCAGCAGATTGACCTGCGTCAGATCAAAAAATCCGGGCAGCACACCCATATAGAAAATGACGGCCTTAGGGTTGCCCATGATGATCAATATACCGGCGCTGAAACCAGCCCACGCTCCGGGTGCGGTTAAACGGCTGTCGCTGGATATCAGACGATCGGGACGGCGCACCACCAACAGACCCATGAACGCCAACATGAGCGCGCCGCCCATTTTGAGCAGCGTCAGAAAATCCGCGTAGACGGAAATCAGATAGCTAACCCCAAACACCGCCAGTACCGGCCAGACAAAATCACCAACGACAACGCCAACCGCCAGTGGCCACGCGCTGTGAAATCCACCGCTCAACGCACGCGCAATCAAAGCCGCCCATACCGGCCCGGGGACCAGAAAAAGAATCCCGACAGCGCCTGCGTACAACAGCAACTCATAAACGGTGATGGTCAGGCGATTACTCCGTGAACTCGGGCAGTAAAAAGTCGAAATCGATGGACTCCAGCGTGATCTTCAGCTGCTCCATATAGTTCAGTTTCGCGTTTTCGCGCGGAAGCAAAACCGCGCGCGCAACAATGGAATCCAGCGATTCACTCCAGGTATAGGCCACACGGCCGTCCGCCAACGTCTCAAGCCTGACCAGACCAAGCTCCAGACAGTCATCCAGCCCGGTTTCGATTTGCTCGATATACTCGACAAAATCTTTGCCCTTTTTGTTTATGGACCAGGATCCGGTGCAACCGATCGAAGGATAAGCCACCTGCCCGCCGTGTTTTGTCAACACAACTTCAACGGACCAATGCTGCCCGTCGCTCTGCCAACCGACGCCATAATAATGACCCTGAGTAACCAGCGTCTCATCAAGTTCTGCGCTTGACGCCGCCGTGGGCAACGCCGCCAAAACCAATATATACAATGCCTTAATCCAACTTGTCATAGTCTCTACCTCTTTTTGACCAGCGACAGACCGCCGTCATCACACACTTCAAGATACTGCGCTTTGTCGCCAAAAGAATCAAACAACTCGATCCCGGTTCCGGTCATCCATGCCTGTGTTTTCAGACTAAGAATTTCGTCATAAAGCGCAGCGCGGCGATCACTGTCCAAATGGGCGGCCAGTTCATCCAGCAACAATATGGGCGCAGCCCCGAATGACGCCTTCAGCGCCCGGCTTCCCGCCAACACCAGGGACACCAGCAACGCTTTTTGTTCTCCGGTCGAACAAGCGGCTGCAGACACGCCTTTGGCCACGTATACCGCCCCAAGATCGGCGCGGTGCGGGCCTGTCCCGGTACGACCGGACGTCAGATCGTTGGTGCGACCAGCGCTGATGGCCGCCAGCAAATCTTCTTCAACTGTAGTATTCCCCGCGCCTCCGTCGCGGTTTTCCAGCGTCAGGTCCGCAACCGGAAACGTCGTGTCCGCCTGTTGCTGTGCCGCCGTCAACAGATCAATGGCCATCAGCCGATTGGTAGAAATCTGCGCCCCTGCGCGCGCCATCTGAAATTCCAGCGCGCCATACCAGCTATCGTCGTGCACGCGGTCGCGCAGCAGGCGGTTGCGCTCCCGCATGGCCTTGTCATAGGCCAGCGTCAACGCGCCGTGCTGCGGCTCAAATCCCAGCGTAAGGCGATCCAGAAAACGCCGCCGACCATCGGCGCCCTCGGTCCACAGGCGGTCCATGCTGGGAACCAGCCACGCCATGCGCATGAGATTGCCGAGCGCCAGTTGCGGTGCCGCCTTGCCGTCAATCAGCACCTGCCGCGCACGGTCGGTTTCAGCCCATGTTGCCACCTCGTGCTCGTGACCCAAACTGTTGATTTCCGCCGATACTTTCCAGCCAAGCCCTTCCGGCTTGCGTGCCATAACATCGGCGGCGGCGCGACGCAGGCCGCGCCCCGGAGTCAATAACGACACAGCCTCGAGCACATTTGTTTTACCGGCCCCGTTGCGTCCAAACAGAACAATCGGGCGTGAATCCAAATTGAGATCAGTTAATTTATGCGAACGAAAATGCGATAGCGTCAAACGTCTGACGCCCAGTCCAGACAACGGGTTACACCCGCATCGGCATCACAACATAAACCGCGGTTTCGTCATTGCCTTCGCGCATGAGCGTGGGATCGCCCGAAGAATTGAACATGAAAACGGCGTTTTCACGATCAACCTGCCCGGCGATTTCCAAAAGATATTTGGCATTGAATCCGATTTCCAGCCGCTCGTCGCCGTAAGCCACCGCCAGTTCTTCCTCGGCGGCACCGCTGTCGGGCGCATTCACCGACAGGATCAAACGGTCTTCTTCCAGCGCCAGTTTAACGGCGCGCGAACGCTCCATCGATACGGTCGACACCCGGTCAACGGCCCGGGCGAATTCTGTCGCGTCCACTTCCAGCCGCCGGGTATTGCCGGCGGGAATGACGCGTGTGTAATCAGGAAACGTGCCGTCGATAACCTTGGAGGTCAGCGTGATTTCGGGCGTGGCAAACCGAATCTTGGTCTCGGACACCGACACGGCAATCTGCATATCGTCCTCATCCAGAAGTTTGCGTAGCTCACCAACGGTTTTGCGTGGCACGATCACCCCTGGCAGTCCGTCGGCCTGATCGGGCAACGGCGCATCAACCCGCGCCAGCCGATGCCCGTCGGTCGCCACGCAACGCAGCGTCATAACCCCATTTACATCGGCCTGATGGAAGTAGACTCCATTCAGGTAATATCTTGTTTCCTCGGTAGAAATCGCGAATTTTGACTTATCAAACAAACGCCGCAAAACCGCCGCCTGAATCGAAAAATTACAACTATATTCAGAACTCGCCATGATCGGAAAATCTTCGCGCGGCAGCGTTGCCAACGAAAAATTCGACCGTCCGGCGCGGACTTCAAGCCGTCCGGACACGCCGTCATCAGTCAATTCAACCTGTGATCCGTCGGGCAGTTTGCGTACGATCTCGTGCAACGTATGTGCGCCAACCGTGGACGTGCCGGCGCGTTCGACCGTGGCCAGTGCCTTGTCGACTACCTCTATATCCAGATCGGTCGCTCGGAAACTGACTGCCGCGCCTTCGGCTTCGATCAGCACATTGGCCAAAATCGGAATCGTATTGCGCCGCTCAACCACCGATTGCGCCTGACCCATGGCCTTTAGCAACGCACTACGCTCGATACTGACTTTCATTTCGTTAGGCTCCTCACTTGGTCGGGCCGCTCAGACTAGCCGCATCCGCGAACAGTGCAATCACTTTATATTGTTCTTGACTGGTTTGATGATGTGGTCAAGTGCAGCAGCAACCGACCCAGAACATCCAGCTTTCATTTTTGCATAAATACTCGCGCCGCAGGCCGCCGCTGCGCAAGTTTTGCGCAGCTGGCTCGTCTCGCGCCCCGCAAGGGGCTCCAAAACCGGATCGCGTCAGGCCTCAAGCATCCGCCGCAGCAGTTCCACATCCTCGGCTATCTGGCTGTCCACGGCTTTCAATTCTTCAATTTTGCGCACCGCGTGGATGACCGTTGTGTGATCGCGCCCGCCGAAACGCCGCCCGATCTCGGGCAACGACTTTGACGTCAGCGCCTTGGCCAGAAACATTGCCACCTGACGGGGTCGCGCCACCGACCGCGCCCGCCGCGGGCTGAGCATGTCGTTCAGACGCAGATTGTAATGATCGGCCACTTTGCGGATGATCTCGTCGATTGTCACTTTGCGATCCGATGCGCGCAGGATATCCGCAAGACATTCCTGCGCCACCTCCAGCGTTACTTCGCGCCCCACCAGCGAGGCAAACGCGTAAAGCCGCGTCAGCGCGCCTTCGAGAACCCGCACGTTGGTGGAAATCCGGTGCGCCAGATATTCGATCACACCTCTGTCCAGAACCACACCCGGATAATACTGTTCCTGCAGCTCTGCTTTGG
This sequence comes from uncultured Rhodobacterales bacterium, assembly GCA_964588725.1. Lineage (GTDB taxonomy): Bacteria > Pseudomonadota > Alphaproteobacteria > Rhodobacterales > Rhodobacteraceae > UBA5972. The sequence continues at coordinate 2,364 of CAZPQL010000045.1, read as the reverse complement.
ACTGTAATATCCCCAGCCGCAGTTCATAATCCGTTGGGTGCAGATCGACAACCAGACCGCATTGCAGCCGCGACTTGATCCGGTCTTCAAGACCGCTGATTTCGCCGGGTGCGCGGTCTGCGGAAATGATGATCTGCTTGTTCTGGTCTACCAGCGCATTGAAGGTGTGAAAAAATTCGTCCTGAGTGGAATCCTTACCGGCAATGAACTGCACATCATCGACCATCAATATATCGACAGAGCGAAACAATTCCTTGAAACCGATCATGTCCTTGAACCGAAGGGCCTGAACAAACCGGTACATAAATTGTTCTGCGGACAGATAAAGAACTTTGGCACCGGGGTCACGTTTTTGCATTTCCCATGCAATCGCATGCATCAAATGGGTCTTGCCCAAACCGACGCCGCCATACAGAAAAAGTGGATTAAACGTGACAGCACCGCCTTCGGCGACACGGCGTGCGGCGGCGTGCGCAAGCTCGTTAGGTTTGCCGACAACAAAATTGTCAAACGTGAATCTTTTATCCAGCGGCGCGCCCGGAAGATCGGGCGACGCGCCTGTAGCCGACGCAGAATTCGCGGCATCGATTTTGGCCGTTGAATTCGCTGTGCGCGCAGGGGATTTGCGCGCAGTTGTCGTGAACTCAAGACGATCCACAGTGCCGTCACCTGTTGATAATCCGCGCAATATCTGGTCGCCGTAGTTGCGCGAAACCCAGTTTCCCAAAAAACTTGTAGGCGCATTGAACGTGGCTACACCGCTTTCCAGCCCGTTAAATTCAAGCGGTTCGATCCAATTCTTAAACGCGTCTTTACCAATCGAGTGCAACAAATCTTCGCGCACACGCCCCCAGGTGTCGTTGGTCATATTCTTCTTTCTTTTTTTCTATGACTGCTTCCAAGCCAGCCCCTGAACCTTCCAGCCGTTTTTGGACCCTCTGTGTCCCTGTTCATTCAAATCACCCTCAAAGCCTTCGGCGACGTTTATACACGCGCATTCAAAGCCCTGTTCGCGCAGGGTGCGTCCAACCTGATCGGCAGCCTGCAACGAGCGTACGCCCGATCTACAGAGAAAGAACATCTTGGCGGGAACAGCCCCGCCCAGCGCTTCCATCAGATTAGTTAGAAATCCTTCGTTGACTTTCATGTCCGGAAACATACGCCACTCGATCAGCAAGGTCGTGCGCGATATTTCCGCCGTGTCAGGTATTCCCACATACGCCCATTCGGCGCGGGTCCTGACATCGATCAACACTGCATCCGGCGTTTCTGCCAGTTCGTCCCAAGCCACTTGCGGCGTGACTTCGACGACTCCTGACTTGGCGGCAGTGTCCATTAATGTCCCCCCAGACTTATTGAATCACCTGACGACCGTACCCGCACGACCGGATTAATTTCAACGACTCTTCGCTCTTGACTAGCGAATAAATTCACCGCCGAATCTGCAGAATAATCGTGCTCATCTAAATCTATGGTCAGAAGTCGATTTGCCCCATAGACCGGCGCATTTTTCGAAGGAACACAACGAAAAAGAACGCGGGCCCTGCAGGGATCGCGTTCTACAAAATACGACTTTGGATCTGACTAGGCGCTTAGCGCTTTAACGCGCGCCGCCAGTCGCGAAATTTTGCGCGCGGCGGTGTTCTTGTGCCAGACGCCTTTGGTGACGCCGCGCATGATTTCCGGCTGCGCCGCTTTCAATGCCGAAGCTGCCGAAGACTGGTCGCCCCCCGACAGTGCTTCTTCCACTTTGCGGATAAAGCCGCGGATACGGGTGCGACGGGATTTATTTACGGTGGTGCGGCGCTCTGTCTGGCGCGCGCGTTTCTTGGACTGTGGCGAATTGGCCATGTTCTGAATTCCGGTCATATCGGGTTGCGATTGATGTGTGCGCGCTAATAGACCCGAGCCCGCCGCAAGTCAACGCCCCGATCACAGTTTCTGAACGCCTATTTGCCGCGAAACTGCGGTTCACGTTTTTCAAGAAATGCGGCCATGCCTTCCTTTTGATCCTGCGTGGCAAACAGAGAATGAAACAGGCGTCGTTCAAAGGTGATGCCTTCGGCCAATGATGTTTCGTAGGCACGGTTAACGGCTTCTTTCACGGCCATATTTGTTAGGGTGGATTTCTCGGTGATTTTTGCTGCGGTTGCCATGACGTCTTCCATCAGTTTTTTGGCGGGAACCACCCGGCTTACCAGCCCCGAGCGCTCGGCTTCGTCGGCATCCATAAATCGACCGGTCAGATGCATTTCCATGGATTTCGATTTTCCAACAAATTTGGTCAGCCTTTGGGTGCCGCCAATACCTGCAATGACACCCAGATTGATTTCGGGTTGTCCAAATTTGGCGGTATCAGCGGCG
>CAZPQL010000044.1:0-25208 GCA_964588725.1 uncultured Rhodobacterales bacterium | reverse complement strand
CGACACGGTTGCCGGACATCTGGGCATCGTGGTCGAGGACAAGCAAAAGCTGCTGGAAACCCTGAACGTGTCCGAACGGCTCGAGCGGATATTCGGCATGATGCAGGGCGAAATGTCAGTGCTCAAGGTCGAGAAAAAGATCAAATCGCGCGTCAAAACCCAAATGGAACGCACCCAGCGTGAATATTACCTGAACGAGCAGATGAAGGCGATTCAGAAAGAACTGGGCGACGGTGAAAGCGCGCAGGATGAGACCAAGGAATACGAAGAAAAAATCGCCAAGACCAAGCTATCCAAAGAGGCGCGCGAAAAAGTCACCGGTGAGCTGAAAAAACTGAAATCAATGTCGCCTATGTCGGCTGAAAGCACGGTCGTACGTAATTATCTTGATTGGATTCTGTCGCTGCCGTGGGGCAGGAAAACCCGCGTCAAGAAAGACCTGAACAAAGCCCAGGAGGTTTTGGATGGCGATCACTATGGTCTGGAAAAAGTCAAGGAACGCATCGTCGAATATCTGGCGGTGCAACAGCGCAGCACCAAGCTCAAGGGTCCGATCCTGTGTCTGGTCGGGCCTCCGGGGGTTGGCAAAACCTCGCTTGGCAAATCGGTCGCCAAGGCGACGGGGCGTGAATTCATCCGCATATCGCTTGGCGGCGTGCGCGATGAAAGCGAAATTCGTGGCCACAGGCGGACCTATATTGGATCCATGCCCGGCAAAATCATTCAATCGATGAAGAAATCGAAGTCCACCAATCCATTGATATTGCTGGATGAAATCGATAAAATGGGTCAGGATTTTCGCGGTGATCCCGCCAGTGCCATGTTGGAGGTTCTGGACCCAGAACAAAATTCGACCTTTACCGACCACTATTTGGAAGTTGAATACGACCTGTCTCACGTGATGTTTCTGACCACGGCTAATACCTATAACATGCCCGGTCCGCTGCTTGACCGCATGGAAATTATCACGCTGGCCGGCTACACCGAAGACGAGAAATCCGAGATAGCCAAACAGTATCTGACCCCCAAACAAATCGAGGGCCACGGGCTTAAAAAGGGCGAAATCACGCTGGAAGACGACGCACTGCAGGATATTATCCGGTTCTATACCCGCGAAGCCGGTGTGCGTAATCTGGAACGCGAAATTGCCAAACTGTGCCGCAAAGCCGTGACTGAAATCGTACGCGGCCAGAACAAAACCGTGACTGTAACCGCTGAAAAACTGGAGCAATATCTGGGGGTGAGGCGGTTCAAATACGGGTTGGCCGAGTCTGAAAACGCAGTTGGCGTCGTGACAGGTCTGGCGTGGACTTCGGTCGGAGGCGATTTGCTGTCGATCGAAGCGCTGAAGCTACCGGGCAAGGGCCGGATGAAAACCACCGGCAAGCTTGGCGATGTGATGAAAGAAAGCATCGATGCCGCCTCGTCGTATGTGCGTTCGATTTCCACGGATATTGGGATAAAGCCGCGCCATTTTGAAAAAATCGACATCCACGTGCACGTACCAGAAGGCGCAACCCCCAAAGACGGTCCCAGCGCAGGTGTGGCCATGGTGACGTCTATTGTATCGGTGATGACGGGAATTGCAGTGAAAAAGGACATCGCCATGACGGGCGAAGTCACATTGCGCGGCAATGTGCTGCCCATCGGCGGGCTAAAGGAAAAACTGCTGGCTGCCTTGCGGGGTGGCGTCAAAACCGTGCTGATTCCGGTGGACAACGAAAAGGACCTGACGGAAATTCCCGACAACGTAAAAGACGGGTTGACCATCATACCGGTTTCGGACGTGCGCACCGTACTGTCGCACGCATTGGTTCAGACCCCTGAGTCCATAGAATGGGATCAGGACGAGGAAGATGCGCGCGTCGCAGCGATTTCCGCGGACAAACCCAAGTCATCCGGTGCGACGGTTTCACATTAGAATTGAAAAACGGAAAGTTTAGTAAAATGGATCAGGCTGACGAAACGGGTGCGACTGCGGTCGCCACCGTTAAGAAAAAGGATCTCTACGACCTTGTCGTGACGGAAACTGGACTCAAGAAAAAGGACGCCAAAGCGGTGATCGACGCGACGATCAAAGTCATTCGCGATGCCGTGGATGCCGAAAAAGCGGTAATTATTCCACCGCTTGGCAAAATTTTTCCCAAACGCGTCAACGAGGGAACGGACCAGGCGAAAACCGTCTATAAACTGAAACTGAAAAACACTGGCGGCGCTCAAAATCAGGCCGACGGGTAGGTACGCGGCGCGGTTTCACAACCGGTAAAATCCATGTCGGCATGTCTCTGGGCGTGGTAAAATATATCGCCAGCCGCCTTCAACTCCCCCTTGCGAAGGCGGCATACTGCGGCTAGAACGCCCAGGTTATCAGGGTGATTAGCTCAGTTGGTAGAGCGCTTCGTTTACACCGAAGATGTCGGGAGTTCGAGTCTCTCATCACCCACCATTCCCTCGCCACGGCATGTTGACAATTTGATGGGGTTCCTTGACCAGTAATCTTTTCGGCCCAGACGGATGAAAGGCGAAATACCGCGTGGCCAGCTATCCCGATATTTATGTCATCCGCCACGGCCAAACCGAATGGAATGTCGTGAACCGGTATCAGGGCCATCTTGATTCACCTCTGACAAATCTGGGGCGCGCGCAGGCGCTTGCAGTCGGACGTACCCTGTTGCGCGAACTGGGTCACCACCCGGATCTGAGTGCTTTTACCTCGCCACAGGGGCGCGCGGCGGACAGTGCCGCGCTTATTCTTGGCGACCTTGGTCTAAGTGCGAAAACCGATGAGCGCCTGCAGGAAATCGCCTTTGGCCGGTGGGAGGGGCTGACGCTGGAAAAAATTCTGTCGGGGTGGCCCGACAAGGCGGCCATGGCTGCCACCGAGCCGTTCCTGTGGCATTTTCAGGCACCCGGCGGTGAACGGCTTGCGGCGCTCAAAACCCGTTGCCGCGCCTTTCTGAAAGACCTGAGCGGTCCGTCGATCGTCGTTACGCACGGTGTCACCAGCCGTATGCTGCGGGGCATTTGGCTGGGGCTTGAGGACCGCGAAACGGCTATGCTGCCGGGCGGGCAGGGGGTGATCTATCATCTGGGCGCTGCGTGTGGCCACAGGGCAATCAAAACCGACGCGTTCGCTCCAAGCCTGAACGGTTGACCGGCGGTTTTGGCGCTTGACGCCCCACGTCACTTACCCTAATTCAGCGCCAACGCGGTTGTAGCTCAGCTGGTTAGAGTGCCGGCCTGTCACGCCGGAGGTCGCGGGTTCGAGCCCCGTCAACCGCGCCATTTACCCCCGGAATAAATGGTTTGCGATCCGCATAAGCTGATCTTCGCATGGCCAGATATCGCCATAAAAGGGAAAACGCAAACCTCTTTGAGCGCAAAACAGCTAGTCGCAGTACCCCAGTGCAGCATAGGTGTCCGTCGTGTTGGGCACGGTGCTGGAACACAACGTATTGATCAGCGCACCAATGTTGCCGCCACCGTACCCGCCATAATCGGCATCCGGATAGGCCGTATTCTGGCGAAATTGCGACGAATAATTATCCTTGGGGGTATTCGGGTCAGATGACCCCCACGACGTGACTCCAATTACGGCCATCCGGCTTTTTTTGCCCTTTCGTGCGCCTCCGGACAGTGCCGCATTCTGGCCTGCAAAATTCACAACGAACGGACCGCCGCTGGAGCCTCCGGTCAGGTTGCTGCCCTGCCACAGCTGGCCGGCAGAACACACCGTCGTCGTATAAGTGGGGCCGTCGGTACGCTGCATGATTTTGCCGCGATCCATCAGAAACGGATAACCCAGCGTCGAAACCGCAGCCGTGTGGAGCCTGCCGGTTTTACGCGAGGTCACGAAGGAATAGTTATTCCACCCATAAGACATCGCGCCGACGACATCGCCGATGTGCATGCCGTTTTGGGGTTTGATCGCAATCACCGCAAGGTCGTTGTCGCGGGCGGCACCACAGCCGATATCACGACCGTTTGCCCATGTTCTGGGTCGGACAAGACCCTGCCGCCGCCAGGTGCCGTAAGGTGCCTTCTGGTCTGCGGTTGCGCCTCTGGCGCCGTAATGGCCGGGCGTGAACCTGTATCTGGTGAAAATATTGCCGCCGCTTCCGAATGATTGAATACAGTGCGCGGCGGTTACGATAACGCCCCTGAGTATGATACTCGCGGAACAATAGCCCTGACTAAAGGTCAGTTTGCCAACGGTGTTGTAGGGAAACGTCGTGCTGAGGCGATTTTCACTGGTCGGCGTGGCGGCATTGACGCTGGGGCCTTCCTGCACGCGGGTGGTGGTGTAGGGAATACCGAACGAACCAAAGGCGCGGGTGGCGCTTTCAGCCCCGTGTGGAGTCATCACGCCCTTGGCATTGGGGCCTGCCGATGTATCTGCTTTGATGCGCGAGACATTGGGCGCACGCAATGGATTAACAACCGGCCCTACATTAAAAATGTTGGACGACCCCGTATCTTCACGGGTTTCATGTTTGGGCACTTCGACGACCACATCGCGCGTCTGCGCGGTGGCCGCGCCGTTTCCAATCTGCGCGAAAAGCATCGCAACGACCACTATCATTCGACTATTCATAATCATCAAACTCCTTTTAAGACAGTCAACAACGGAAAAGGTTCGACGTGCAACTGGCAATCAATAAATTGCCCTTGAAATCTTGTCGGGCCGGGTCAGACTATTGCATGCCGGTCACTTTTTCAACACTCGGCCGCAGGTTCCGGGCCAGCTGTTTGAATTGTACCAACGTTATCCGCCGTCCCGGCACCGGGGTATCAAAGACCATTTTATCTGGCTGAACACATCTGTCGGACACAGCGACAGGCGGCACGGAGGTTCACAGCGTGTCGCGTTGTACCTGAAATTTTTTTGTCCCCTAATGCGCTGAAATCTTTGATGTCAGACAGCGTTGGGTGCTTCTGTCTAAGCTGCGGCCACGTCATCGTCTTCGGCCAGTTGAGTGTGCCACATATGGGCGTAACGACCGTTGAGCTTCAGCAGATTTTCGTGCGTGCCCTGTTCGGTAATCCTGCCTGACTCGAGCACGACGATCAGATCGCTTTCAACGACCGTCGATAGCCGGTGCGCGATGGTGATCACCGAACGCCCTTTGCCCATCTGGCGCAAACTGTCCTGAATCGACCGCTCGGTTTCCGTATCAAGCGCCGATGTCGCCTCGTCCAACAGCAGAATAGGCGGGTTCTTGAGCAGCGTTCGTGCAATGCCCACGCGCTGTTTTTCGCCGCCCGACAATTTGAGACCGCGTTCACCGACGGTGGTGTCGTAACCGTCGGGCAGAGACGTCACAAAATCGTGGATTTTGGCGGCTTTCGCGGCCTCTACTATGTCATCTTGTGATGCACCCGCACGCCCGTAAGCGATGTTATAACCGATGGAGTCGTTGAACAGGACCGTGTCCTGTGGCACGATCCCGATCAGGTCGTGCAGGCTGCTTTGCGTAACATCGCGCACATCCTGTCCGTCGATGGTCAAAGCGCCCTCGTTCACGTCGTAAAATCTGAATAACAGCCGCCCAATCGTCGATTTACCTGACCCCGAGGGCCCGACCACCGCCACCGTCCTGCCAGCATCAACCTTAAGCGTGAATTCCCGCAATATTATCCGTTCGTCTTCATATCCGAATTCCACCTTGTCAAATACCAGCGCGCCGCCCGTCACTTTCAGCGGCGCGGCGTCGGGCTTGTCTTTGACTTCGGAGGGTTGCTCCAGCAGGTCAAACATTTCGCCCATGTCCACCAGTGACTGCCTGATTTCACGGTATACAGTGCCGAGAAAATTCAGCGGCATGGTGATCTGGATCATATAGGCGTTGACCATAACGAAATCGCCAACCGTAAGATCCCCCTTGTTCACGCCGATCGCCGCTAAAACCATCACACCGACCAGACCGGTCGTGATCAATACCGACTGGCCAAAATTCAACATCGCCAGCGAATACGATGTCTTGAGCGCAGCAGTTTCGTAGTTGCGCATGGACGCGTCGTAGCGCGTGGCTTCACGGGTTTCGGCCCCAAAATATTTCACGGTCTCAAAATTAAGCAGCGAATCTATGGCTTTTTGGTTGGCGTCGGTGTCGCTGTCGTTCATTTGTTTACGGATTTTTACCCGCCATTCGGTCACTTTGAATGTGAACACGATATAGATCGAAATCGTTCCCACCACGATTGCCAGATACCAGACATCAAAAACAAAGAACAAAATCAAAGAGATAAACATTAGTTCCAGAAACAACGGTCCGATGGAAAACAGCATGAAGCGCAACAGAAATTCGACACCTTTTACACCGCGTTCGATAATCCGGCTTAAACCGCCCGTTTTGCGCGTAATGTGATAGCGCAGTGACAGCGCGTGCATGTGCTCGAATGTTTCCAGCGCCAGCCGCCGCAGCGCGCGCTGTGCCACGCGCGCAAATACCATATCGCGCGCCTGAGCAAAGCCGATGGTCATGACCCGCGCCAGCCCGTAGGCCACGGTCAACCCGATTGCACCCGTAGCCAGCATGAATACGCCCGACACAGGTGCGTCGCCCGCCAACGCATCGACGGCGGTCTTGTAGAAAAACGGCGTGACAACCGATACCACCTTTGAAAACGTCAACAGCAGCATGGCAATGACGACGCGGCGCTTGACCCAGTTCTGACCTTCGGGCCAGAGGTAAGGTGCAACTTTGCGAATGGTGCGCCAGCCGCTGGCCTTGTCATTTTTCTGTACGGTCGTGGTGCTCATGGTGATCCCCCAGGAGGGATACCTAAGAAGCCGACGCCCCAAAAACCAGAGCTATTGCTTGGGAATTGAAAATATCTGCCCGGGATAAATCAGATCGGGGTCTTTGATATACTCTTTGTTGGCTTCGAAAATCTGTATGTACAGCGCGCCTTCGCCATAGTTTGCTTCAGCCAGAGCCCAAAGCGTCGAACCCGGCTGAATGGTGATTTTCTGGATACGTGGCAGCGCCGAAGGTGACTGTCCTGACGGTAAAGCGGCCACGTCCACATTGCGCCTGACCGTGTCGGGATTTTCTTTTTTGAAAGGTGTCTCAACGCGTGACGTGACCCGCCCAAGTTCGTTCAGTTCGTCGATACGTAAACTGTAAAGCCCGGCGTCAACCTCGGGCAGTTCCAGCTTCCAAACGCCGCTTTGGCTGACGGCGCCTGTTTTGATCGCGGCACCATCCACATAGACACGAATCAGGCGGTCGGGTTGCGAGCGCCCGCTCAGCACCACTTCTCCGGAAGAATCATAACTGATCAGATCGATGGTCACGTTGGACATGGCGTCAGGCTCGGCGCCCGGCGGCGCAGACGGGGGCTGCACCAGCGCCACGCCCAGTTCCGACGTTTTGACGATAGCCGGTGCTACGTCAACCGGCGGTGTCGGCATTTCGTCGGTGGGGTTGACCTGCGACTGGACGACTTCGCGTCCAAAAACCATCACGCTGTCGGGCGAGCCGATCGTCTGGCTGGCGGGACCGCGCGCGACCAGCGACATCACCTGCGGGCCTTCAGCGGCGGGCAGGTCGAACAACGCGACAAAATTACCCGACGAGTCAGCGACGACATCGGTGATCACGGTGCCGTCAATCACAATGTTCACGTGCAGACCCGGGCCGGTTTTACCGGCCACCACGGCGGCATTGTATTTGTCGATACGCACCAGATCAAATCGCGGTGCGTCTGACGGGGAAAGCGGCACCAGTTCCTGGGTGACGTCCGGGAGCGGTGCGCTGGTGGTGTCTACGTCGGCGTCCGTGCCTGTTTCCAGACTGGCCAACAGCCGCTCGCCTGTGACGCGTGTGTTCAGTTGAGCGTCGTTGGAGCTTTCGAGCGGTGCATCGGCGCCGCTTGCCGCGGTGTCAGAGTCAAGGTCCGTGGTTCTTTGGGTGGCGTCGGGCTCGGCGGGGACGCCACCCGTCACCTGACGTCGGGTGTTTTCACCGATCTGAGCGTCACCGTTGATCGGTGCGGCTTCAGAAACATCCGCTGATGTTGTGACCGCTTCGCTGTTCTGCGTTTGCCCGGTGTTGCGCGGTCTTGGTCGCGCGGCCGCCGTGGTTTGATCGGAGTCGATATTTTCCGCGTCCGCCAGCTTGGGCGGAGGCGCGATCGGAGTCGTCAGTTCCGGCGTTGTCTGTTCCACTGTCGGTTCATAATCGTCCGCCACCAGCAATAGATAGGCCGCGACCAGCACCGCCGCGACCGAAAGCCCGCGCAGCGTCGAAATTCCGCCTTGTCTGAAAACTGACCACATGATCCCAACCACTACAGAATTGAACCCGCGGCGACTGCCAATATTGTGACGCCGGGGCGTTGAAATTCTGACTTGCCCGGACGATAACAACTCCGCTAGAGATTTTCCAATCATATCGCAGTGAAATATTAGAAAATGACGAACACTCCTTATTCGATTTGCGTATTTTGCGGTTCGCGCGCTGGCAGCGATCCCGCGTATGGGCGCGCGGCGACGGCGCTGGGCACCATGTTGGCGACACAGGACTGGCGTTTGGTTTACGGGGCCGGTGACGTTGGCATTATGGGTCTGGTGGCACGCGCAGCGCAAGCGGCCGGTGGTCAGACTTTTGGCGTCATACCGGTGCATCTGTTTGAAATGGAAGTCGGAAAGCGTGACCTGTCAACATTCGTGATCACAGAAAACATGCACGAGCGCAAAAAGGTCATGTTCATGAATGCCGATGCTATTGTCACACTGCCCGGCGGGGCCGGTTCGCTGGATGAACTGTTCGAAGTCCTGACATGGCGTCAGCTTGGACTTCACAGCAAGCCTATTTATTTGTTGAATATAAATGGGTACTGGGACAAACTTATCGATCTAATAGAACATATGATTGCAAGCGGTTTTGTCGATGATAGTTTTCGCCATCATATGACCGTGGTTGAGTCGGTTGATCGGTTGGAATCAGTAATAAACGAGGATTTATCGCCAATGATCGCGACAACCGAATAAATCGTCAGTGCGCTCCAGATCAGGGCAAAAGACAAAATATGCCAGCCGGTGAACGGTTCAGAAAACAGAAAAACCGCCAGCAAAAACTGCAAACTTGGGTTGAGATACTGCACCAGCCCCGTCGTGGCCAGTGCCAGACGCCGTGCCCCGTAGGAAAACAGGATCAGGGGTCCACCTGTGATCACACCGGAAAACATCAGTAGCAGGCTGTCGCGCCATGCGTGGCCAAAAACGCCGCCGACCTGCGCGGCGCCGCCCGACCAGTCCCAAAAATGCGCCCCGACAAGGTAGATCATTGCCAAAGGTGCCAGAATCGCGACTTCGCACGTCACCGATACCACCGGCCCCACTTTGATCACACGCTTGATCAGACCGTAAACCCCGAACGATCCGGCGAGAATCAGCGAAATAAGCGGGACGATTCCCTGCGCGACACTGAGAACCACCACCGCACCCAGAGCCAGACTCACGGATATCCATTGGGCCGGGCGCAACCTTTCCCCGAGAAAAACCGCCCCGAGCGCCACCGCGACCAGCGGAAAAATGTAATAGCCAAAGCTGGCCTCGACCACGCGCCCCATCTGCACCGACAGTATGAAGAAACCCCAGTTGGTAGCAATCAGCACCCCCGCGAGCGCCATCAGCCCGAACTGTCTGGGCGACCCCAGCGCGGTCAAAATCTCGCGCGCTCGCCCCTGTAACACCAGAACCGCTGTGAAAAAAACTAACGACCAAAGCGTACGGTGGCCCAGAATCTCAAGCGGCGCAATATGCGTCATGGTCTTGTAATAAATGGCGGACAGGCCCCAGATCGTGCAGGCGGAGATTAAAGCGATCAATCCTTTTGCGCGCTCATCCATGGCCGTTTCCCCATAAAAAAGGCCCGCCGGATACCATCTCCGACAGGCCCAATATCATGCGGCGACCGGTGTTAAAGACGCCCGGCCACATTGTCCCAATTGACCAGATTATCCAGAAAATTGGTCAGGTACTTCGGACGCGCGTTGCGGAAATCGATGTAATATGAATGCTCCCACACATCGCACCCCAACAGCGCGGTCTGGCCAAAGCACAGCGGGTTGACGCCGTTTTCCGTCTTTGTGACCTTCAATACCCCGTCCGCATCTTTCACCAGCCAGCACCAGCCGGACCCAAACTGACCGGCACCCGCAGCGCAGAAATCGGCTTTGAACTGATCGACCGAGCCAAAGGCATCGACAAGGCGCGATTCAAGATCACCCGGCATTTGCCGCCCGGTCGGTCCCATCATTTCCCAGAACTGGTTGTGGTTCCAAAGCTGCGAAATATTGTTGAAAATGCCGTTTTGCGCCACGGTGTTGGCGTCGTAGGTGCCGGTAATGATGTCTTCAAGTGACTTGTTGGCCCATTCGGTGCCCTCGATCAACTTGTTGCCGTTGGTCACATAGGCGTTGTGGTGCAGATCGTGGTGGTATTCCATCGTTTCTTTGGACATGCCGCCGCTGGCCAAAGCGTCGTGCGCATAGGGAAGATCAGGAAGTTCAAAAGCCATGGAAGTGCCCTTTCGAGTGGAGTTGAAGGGCTGACAGCGCCCTGTTTGACGCGGCTTATACACCCCTTGATCGGGGGGAGAAAAGCACAAAACATCGTGTCTTGCGTATCTGGCGTTTTGTCCGTTCAATGCGCTATTTTCAGGCGGAGGTCACATGTCAGATTTCACATCCCCCACAAAAGAGGCATTTGCCGCACTTGCCACGTTGGACACTGACGGGCCGGTGCAGATGCTCAATCTGGTCAAACTCAAATCCAGCGCAGAATACAAAGACGGCGCACAATCCACGGCGCTGGCGGCGTTCACGGCCTACCGTGCCGGGGCTGCACCGATTTTTCAAAAGGTCGGCGGCGAAATCATTTGGGCGGGACAGCCACAGGCTATGATCATCGGCCCCGCAGGGAACGAAGACTGGGACATTGCATTCATCGCGCAATACCCGGGTAAAGAGGCGTTTTTAACAATGCTGAATGACCCGGATTACGCGAAAATCGCGCACCACCGCGCGGCGGCCGTGCTAAACTCGCGCCTCGTGTGCATGACGCCGCTTTAGTCGAACGCCTGATAGACGGCGTCTTTGAATTCTTCGCCAATTGGGATGGCTGATCCCAGATACTGTGCCATCACCACGCCTGTCATTTCGCGGTCCCTATCGATCCAGAAATAGGTCGAGGCCGCACCGGCCCAGCCGCATTCGCCAACCGCTCCCAAAGACTGGGCTTGCCCCAGATCCAGCATCACACGCCCCGCCAGACCAAATCCATAGCCCGGCAGGTTGATCGCGCCGATTTTCAGCGGCAGCAGGGTGGCGGGCAGGCGGTTGCTCCACATCAGCCGCAATGCGGCGCGCGACAACAACCTGTTGCCGCCCTGTGCCAGTCCGGTACGCAGCATTTCCGCCAGCACGTGGTAATCGGCCAACGTTGAAAAAAGACCGACGCCACCCCGGCCGTAGTCCGGATTATCCGCCGGGCATTCACCGGCAACCGACGACGCGGTCAGCTTTTGCGCTCCGCCGCGTATCTGCATAACGTCGTCAAGCGTCGAGTGACCGTAGATCGCCATGATTCTGTGGCGCTTATCAGGAGCCACCATATAGTCGGTGTCTTTCATCCCCAGAGGAATGGTGATGTAGCGCGCAACAATCGCCTGAATTGTATCGCCCAGTATTATCTCGAGCACCCGCGCCAGAACATCTGTGGCCACCGAATACTGCCATCCCGTTCCTGGTTCAAATGCCAGCGGCAACGTGGCGATCCGACCGACGTAATCACCCAGACTCACCGCGGGATTGTGCAGATCACTTTGCCGGTAAAGCGGTGCGACGGGGCAGTCGGGCAAAAACCCGTAACTTAACCCTGCGCGGTGGCTCATCAGGTGTTCAATCGTCACGGCTGATTGGGCAGGGACGGTGTCTCCGCCGACTTGCCATACTCTGAGTGAACCAAATTCAGGCAGGTACCGGGCCACCGGATGGTAAAGTTTCAGTCGCCCCGCTTCGATCAGCATGAGAGCAATGGCCGAAATAATAGGCTTGGTCATGGAAAAAATGCGGTAGATTGGTACTTGCGCCATGTCGCGCCCGACCAGAGCTTCGGCCTGTCCTGCTCTTCCCGACGCCCAGTGCAGGCCGCCACGGGTTACTTTCCACTCTATTCCGCTGAATGATCCCATCCGGACCAATCGTTGGCCAAGTGCGTCGATACGCTGGAATCGTTCGTTTAACGTCATGGCGATCAAGCTATAGTAAATTGCACAATTTCTGACTCAGTCCACCGCACTTATAACGGCGAAATTCCAAGCACCAAAGTGCGTTTTTCGAATGCACAGCGGATCGAATGACGCACAAGACGCGTTAGCGCGAATTTATCAATATAAAAAAGTAGACGGGCGGCTGTTTTGGCCAAAAAAATCCCGGGGCGAAGTGTTCCGCCCCGGGATTGGATAGCTTAGCTGAACATGTCAGCGGTCATGGCGTCGTACCAGCCAACGCTTTCTTCGTAAGTCGCCTTACGTGTTGCGTCGTCTTCGCCGTTTTTCGAAATGAAACCCGACGTTTTGGCGATACCGTCATCGGTGCCGTCATAAGACGCCCCGACTTTGATACCGTCATTGGTGTCAATCAGTGACCAGCAGGTGTTGCTGTATTTGGCAGGGAACTTGGTGCCGCCACCTACTTCGGCCAATACAGCATTGGCACAAACTTTGGCCTGACTGTTGGCGGAGAAGCCGGATTTGGGCATGGCGCCCTGTTGCGAGCTGTCACCAATAACGTGGATATTGCTGTCCACTTTCGATGTCATGCCGTGGGCTTCAACTTCGGCCCAGCCTTTGTCGTTGGTCAGACCGGCAAGATCTGCAATACGGCCAGCTTTCATGGCCGGGATCACGTTACAAACGTCAACCTTGACGGCTTCGCCATCTGCCACAACTTCCATGCTGTCCGGGCGCACTTCGTCGACTTTGCCGCCGAAATCTGGGCCGATCCAGTCGATCATGCCGTCATAGTGACGCGACCAGCCATCCTGGAACAATGCCATTTTGGAAAACTTCGGCTTGGGATCAAAGATCATGATCTTGGCTGTCGGGTTGTTGTTCTTCAGATGGTGCGCAACCATTGAAATCCGCTCGTAGGGCCCGGGAGGGCAGCGGAATGGATTTGGTGGTGCAACCATCGCGTAAACTCCGCCCGCAGGCATTGCGTTCAACTGGGCTTTCAGCAGTTCAGTCTGCGAACCGGCCTTATAGGCGTGGGGCATTTTGTTCTGGCTGGCCACGGACCAACCGTTCACAGCACCATCGACAAAATCGATGCCCGGTGAAATCACCAGACGGTCGTAGGGCAAAGAGCCACCGCCAGCCAGCGATACGGTCTTGGCATCGCGGTCTACGCCAACGGCCCAGTCGTGCACGACATTGACGCCGTGGTTGGCTGCCAGGTCGCCATAGGAATGACCAATCGAAGCCAGATCACGGAAACCACCAATGTAAAGATTGGAGAAAAAGCACGTGTAATATGTGCGTGTGGGCTCGATCAGTGTCACGTCGACATTGCCGCCGCTGTCCTTGGCTATATAGCGCGCAGCAGTTGCACCGCCTGCACCGCCACCGATGACAATGACCTTGGGCATGCCGTGCGCCGCCGATTTCACCATTGGTGCCGACATCACTGCGGCGCCGGCCACGGATGTGCCGATAAAGGCGCGTCTGTTTATTTTCATGTTCACTCTCCCTGAGATTGGTTGGTTGATGATTTACTGGGTAGTCAGATAGGCCGCCAAAGCGGCGATTTCTTCGTTCGACAAGGCACCGGCGATTTGTTGCATCACCGGATTTTCGCGATGTTTGTTTTTGTATGCATGTAATGCGGTGACCAGATCGTCCACGGGCCAGCCGTTTATCGACGGCAGTGAATCCGCGGTGACTTGCGGTGTATGGCACGTCACACAGGTGCCGATCAGGTAATTTCCGTAGGCTGGGTCACCCACCAAAGCAAGGATTTCAGGCGCAACCTGTGGGTCTTCGTTGGCAGTGACGTCGCTGCCTTCGCTGAACTGACTGACATAGGCAATGATATCTGCCCGGTCCTGTTCGTCTTTGAAGCCCCTAAAGCTCATCTTGGTTTTCTTGATAAAATCTTTGGGTTTGATCAAAAATGCGTCAAGCGACGCGGCATCCCAGACCAGTCCGTCGCCTCCTGCGGCAGTCATGGACTTGGAATATCTGAAACCCTCGACCGAACCGGCGGGGCGCCCGATCAAATCGTTCAGATGGGGTCCGGATTTCTTTTTGGGGTTTTCGCCAACTGCGTGGCAGGATTTGCATTTTTTCCACAGCTTTTCGCCGGCGGCGGCATCGCCTTGGGCAGAAGCAACAGGGCTGGAAACAGATACGCCCAGAACAGCGGCAGAGATCAAACAGAGCAGCTTTTTACTTAACATCGGTCCTGTCTAAACGACGAACGCTGACAAATCAACACATTTGAATATAATGAGACTGTGGCAATTCGGAACAGTTATTAAATGACGCATAAATAGCGCGGCGGCGGCCCATGGCGCCGTGTCATCCGAATACCGGCAGACCCTTAAGCGCCGACAGCGCAATCACCACGACGGAAATCACGCGGTAGGCTTTGGCCTTGTCAGGGTCGAAAATTGCAGCGCCCGCAACGTTGCCAATCGTATAAGGCACAGCAAGCATGGCCCCCACCATCACGAAAGCAGGATCAAGCAGACCACGATAGGCGAATAACGCGATGGCCAGCACGTCCACAAACAAAAGATAAAGCAATATATTTGCGCGAACAGAGGCCACCGCGCGTTTGCTGCTCAGGTAAAAAATGATCACCGGCGGGCCGGCGAGCCCGCTGAAGCCCGCCAAAAATCCGCCAAACGCACCGACGCCAAAAGTGGCGGCAAGCCGCCCCGTCATCTGGTGACGCCAGCCAAGCAACAGGAAGGCGGGCAGCGTCAGCGCGATCAATGCCATCGTCGACACCAGCCAACGGAAAACCAAGGGATCAACGCGGGTCAAAAACCAGATCCCTAGCGGCAGCGTGATCACGGCGCCAAGTGCCAGATTACCCACCTCTCGTGGTTGCCCGTCGCGCAATGCACGTGGCACGTTGGGCAGCGGGCCGAACAGGTCGAACACCAAAAGCGTGATCAGCGCCTGCACCGGCGACAACAGCGAACTGGCGACGGGCATATAGATCATCGCTGTACCAAAACCGGAAAACCCGCGCACGATACCGGCCACGAGCACAGCACCGACAAGCCAGATCAGCCCCTCGGTTGCCAGCGCCTGGCCAAACAGCGCGCTCACGCGTCGATATTAGCAAACTGCGTGCCCGCGGCCCCGTCTTTTTTGTCCCAGTCCCGTTTGACGCCAAGGCGCAACAGGATGTTCGACGCCACGAACACAGAGCTATACGTGCCGACGATCACACCCCAGATCATCGCAAAAACAAAACTGTGTATGACGTCACCACCCAGCACAAACAGCGCGATCAGCGCGATCAGCGTCGTGACCGACGTCAT
Organism: uncultured Rhodobacterales bacterium; assembly: GCA_964588725.1. GTDB lineage: Bacteria > Pseudomonadota > Alphaproteobacteria > Rhodobacterales > Rhodobacteraceae > UBA5972. The sequence continues at coordinate 9,640 of CAZPQL010000044.1, read as the reverse complement.
GACCGTACGGCTAAGGGTTTCGTTGATCGACTGGCTCAGCACATCCTGAAGGCGCAGCTTTTTGAATTTGCGCAGGTTTTCACGCACGCGGTCAAACACGACCACGGTATCGTTCAGCGAATAGCCGACAATCGTCAGAATGGCGGCGATGATCGCCAGATCAAACTTGATTTGCAGCGCCGCGAACACGCCAATCGTCAGCACCACGTCGTGGATCAGCGCCACAACCGCGCCAAGCGAAAACTGCCATTCAAAGCGCAACCAGATATAAAACAGCACCGCGACAATGGCTAAGACCACCGCAATCACCGCCGTTTGAATAAGCTCGCCGGACACTTTGGGTCCGACGCTTTCAACCGAGGGAAACGTCATTGCGGGGTCGATTGTGCGCAGGGCTTCTTTCACACGGCTGACGGTTTCAACCGACGCAGCCTGATCGCCCTCCTGCTGCTCGATGCGGATCTGCGTCACGTTGCGGTTGATCCCCTGCAGGGCGTCGGCGGGATTGGTCACTTCGGTGATCGTCACGTCGCCCAGATCAAGGCCTGAAAGAACATCGCGGTAATCACTGACATTGACCGCAATAGTAGCTTCTGTGCGGATCGTGGTGCCGCCACGAAAATCAATGCCGTAGTTAAGACCAAAAGCAAAAAACAACACCACCGACAGCACCATGGCCAGCGCCGAGACACCAAAAGTGACGACCGAATAGCGAAAGAAATCAAAACTGGTATTTGCGGGGACAAGTTTCAGGCGCATGAAAATTCTTCCTTCAAACCACGATTGTGCGCGGACGGCGGCGCGAGAACCACATTGAAATTATCAACCGCGTGACCCAAATGGCGGTAAAAACCGATGTGACGATCCCAAGTCCAAGCGTCACGGCAAAGCCCTTGACCGGCCCCGAGCCCATGACAAAAAGAATCACCGCCACTATCAGTGTTGTGACATTGGCGTCGATAATGGCGCTGAACGCCCTTTCGTATCCCAGTTCGATGGCGCGCGCCGGGCCTTTGGCGGTTTGCAGTTCCTCGCGGATACGTTCAAATATCAGCACATTGGCATCCACAGCCATGCCGATGGTCAGCACGATCCCGGCGATGCCTGGCAAGGTCAGGGTTGCGCCGATCGCCGACAGCAACCCGAATATCAACGCCACGTTCAATATCAGCGCCACATTGGCGAATAATCCAAATAAACCGTAAGACAGCCACATGAACGCCAGCACCGCGCCAAACGCGAGCACCGTGGCAATCTTGCCCGCGTCGATACTGTCCTGTCCCAACTCGGGCCCGACGGTGCGTTCTTCAAGAAAAGTCATACCGGCGGGCAGGGCACCGGCACGCAAAAGAACCGCCAGTTCCGTGCTTTCCTCGATGGTGAAACTGCCGGTAATGATTCCACGTCCACCGGGAATGTGCGACTGAATTACGGGCGCTGAAATCACCTTGTTATCCAGAACAATCGCAAACGGTTCACCGATGTGTTCGGCAGTGTACTGGCCAAATTTGCGTCCACCCGAGGCGTCGAACTGAAAGTCAACCGCAGGGCGGTTGTTCTGATCAAACGTCGGTTGGGCGTTGGTCAGCTCTTCACCCGTGACGACCGGGCTTTGGTTCAGAACATAGAATGTGCCGCTGTCACGCACATCGGGCACCAGAAAATTACGCGCACCTGGGTTGGCATTTTCGTCCGAGGTTTCGCTGACAACAGGGAAAAACCCCAGCTTTGCCGTCGTGCCGATCAGGCTTTTCAATTCTTCCGCGGAACCGATGCCCGGAACCTGAATCAGGATGCGCCGGTCGCCCTGGCGCTGAATCGTTGGTTCGCGGGTGCCGACCTCGTCGACGCGGCGGCGGATGATTTCCAGCGACTGGCGCATCGTGCGGTCGTCGGTGGCGATTTTTTCGGGTTCAGACAGTGTCACCACAACATCGGCACCGTCTGCGGTCACTTCGATGTCGGTGGACCCCACGCCGGTCAGACTGACAACGGGCCGCGCCAGCGCGCTGACGACTTCCACTGCACGCGCAATTTGTTCGGGCTTGGAAATGCGCACCCGCAAGACCCCTTCGGCGCTGTCCTGACGACGGATGGTGCCGACGGTGGCGCGCTCGGCGCGCAGGGCGTCGCGGATACCCGACCACATGCTGTCCAGCCGTGCACCATAAACTTCGTCGACTTTGACTTCAGCCAGCAGATGCGCACCGCCGCGCAAATCAAGCCCAAGATTCACCAGCGCCGACGGTAAAAACGACGGCCAGCCATCGATGTTGGCCTGTCGCGTGTCATTGACGGGCAGGCCGCGGGCAATTTCATCCAGGGCGTCGTTGTGACGCTCGACTTTGGTGTAAAATCCGTTGGGTATCGCGATGATCAGGCCCAGCGCACACACCCCCCAGATAACAATCTTTTTCCACAGTGAAAACTGAAGCATAGGTTACATTCCTGATACCGGCGGCGGTCCGGCGCCCTATTTGGCCGGTTCGGTTTTGCTGATGATGTGGGTGATGGTATTTTGGACGACCCGCACCTTGACTCCGCTGGCGATTTCCACTTCGCACTCGTTGTCTTCCAGCGCCTTGACTTTGGTCACTTTGCCGATCACCCCGCCCTGTGTAACTACCCGGTCGCCCTTTTTCAGCGCGGACACCATGGCTTTGTGGTCTTTTAGCTTTTTCTGCTGCGGACGGATCAGCAGAAAATACATAATCGCAAAAATCAGGATCAGCGGAATAAAACTGCCAAAACTTGACAGGCCACCGGCTGCGCTTTGCGCATATGCGGGTGAAACAAACATGGATTGCAAACCTCGTATGGGGGCGGGAACGCCCCGCGTTTTCAAAGTCGCGGCACCCTAGCGGCGGGTGGTGGCGTTTGCAAGGTGGGAAGGGTGGCATTTCCGTCGCGGAAAATCACGATTTTCGGCGCGCTGTAAAACAGGTTTATCAACGCGTTGGTTTGCGGCATAAGCGCCAAAAGCCCACTTCAAAACAAGGCCCCGCCCCATGCATGACATCCGCCAGATCCGCGAGAACCCCGAGGCTTTTGACGCCGCGTTGGCCAAACGCGGACTGGTGCCCGTGGCGACTGAAATTCTGGCGTTGGACAGCGCGCGGCGAGGCAAAATTCATGCGTCCGAAGCGGCGCAGGCGGCGCGGAATGAAGCGTCCAAAGAAGTCGGTGCTGCCAAATCGCGCGGCGACGGGGACGAATTTCAAAGACTGCGCGCGCTGGTTGCGGAAAAGAAAAATGAAATCGCACGACTTGAAGACGAGGCGAAAGCCGAAAACGACCGTCTGAACGCAATCCTGATGGGTCTGCCCAACTTGCCCTATGACGACGTTCCAGATGGTGCCGACGAGGCTGACAACGTCGAGATCAACCGCTGGGGCACCCCGCGCAGTTTCGATTTTGCGCCGCTTGAACATTACGACATTCCCGCCGCCAGGGGAGGTATGGATTTCGAACTGGCATCGCGGCTGTCGGGGTCGCGATTCGTGGTACTGTCAGGAACCATGGTGCGCCTGCACCGTGCACTGTCGCAGTTTATGTTGGACACGCATGTCGACAAAAACGGTCTGACCGAAATGTGGGTGCCGGTTCTGGTGCGCGAGGACGCCATGATTGGCACCGGACAGTTGCCCAAATTTTCCGAAGACAGCTACCAAACCACGAACGGCTGGTGGCTGATCCCGACGTCAGAGGTGCCACTGACCAATGTGGTCGCAGGTCAGATTGTTGACGAAAACGCACTGCCCCGGCGCATGACCGCGCATACGCAATGTTTTCGGTCCGAAGCCGGGTCTGCCGGGCGCGATACCGCAGGGATGTTACGTCAGCACCAGTTTGAAAAAGTCGAGATGGTGTCGATTACCAAACCGGACGACAGCCGCGCCGAGCTGGACCGCATGACCCGCTGCGCCGAGAAAATTCTTGAGGACCTGCTGCTGCCTTACCGCACCGTGGTGTTGTGCAGCGGCGATATGGGATTCGGCGCGCGGCGCACGCACGACATAGAAGTCTGGCTACCTGGTCAGAACGCCTATCGCGAAATCAGCTCGTGCTCTGCGTGCGGCGATTTTCAGGCGCGGCGCATGAACGCCCGCTACCGCCCAAAAGAAAGTAAAAAACCCGTTTTTGTTCATACGCTTAACGGTTCCGGCCTTGCGGTGGGGCGCTGCCTGATCGCGGTGCTTGAAAACGGTCAACAGGCCGACGGTTCGGTCTGGATTTCGCCGGTTTTACACCGTTATCTCGGCGGGAAAACCAAAATCAGCGCTGAAGGTGCGTTAACCAATTAGGGTCAAAAACGACAAAAATTATGTCGCTTATGTGATGTATGGCGGCGATTCAGACCTTGATTTACCGTGGCCAACCCTAGAGACTGCGTCCACGATATCGTAAAAACAGGGAGAAATACTGTGAAAAAATTCGTAACCAGGCTGGCGGCTGCTGCTGCCGGTTTAACCATGATGTCTTCTGCGGCTCACGCTGAGTGCGGCGAAGTCGTCATGGCTGAGTGGAACTGGGCCTCGGGTGAATTGATGGCCAATGTGGACGCTTTCATTCTCGAGCACGGCTATGGCTGTGACGTCAGTCTGATTCCCGGCGCCACCACAACTACGTTTGCGTCGATGAATGAAAAAGGCCAGCCCGATGTGGCAGGCGAGCTTTGGATCAACGCCGTGCGTGAGCCGCTGTTTGCCGCCATGGACGAAGGTCGGCTTTTCTCGGCCGTTTCCGGACCGATCACCGGTCTGGGCGAAGGCTGGTGGGTGACACCGTCATTCAAGGAAGCACATCCTGAATTGGATACAGTGGTCAAAATCCTTGACCATCCAGAAATGTTCCCTGATTCCGAAGACAGCACAAAAGGTGCGTTCGTAGGTTGCCCGTCGGGCTGGGGTTGCCAATTGGTCAACGCAAATCTTTTCCGCGCGTTTGACATGGAAGCCAAAGGCTGGAAACTGGTTGACCCGGGTTCGGCTGCCGGTCTTGACGGTTCGATCGCCAAAGCGGCGACACGCAACGAAAACTGGCTGGGCTACTACTGGTCACCAACAGCGATGATCGGCAAATACAATTTGCAGCTGATCCCGTTTGGTGTTCCGTTCGGTGGTGCTGAAAACTGGAACGGCTGTATCGTGAAGCCGGAACAGGAATGCGCTGATCCGCAGCCTTCGTCGTGGACCGAATCCGAAGTGCACACTGTCATCACCGCCGATTTCAAGAAACGCGGTGGCGTTGCCGTCGAGTATCTGGAAAAACGTATTTTTCCGGGTGACGTTATGAACGGCATGCTGGTGTTTATGGCTGACGAACAAGCCGGTGGCGCCGATGCTGCGATAGAATTCTTGCGCAACAACGGCGACTTGTGGAAATCTTGGGTATCGGCCGATGCCGCTGCAAAAATTTCCGCGGCTCTCTAAGCATTAAACTTTGACAAAGAAGGCCCCCTGATGTTTGCTGTCGGGGGGCCTTTTTCTTTTGTGGGGGAACAAAATAGTGGCAGAAACCAGCGTCATAGACTTTAGCAAGCTGAATTGGATCGACCCGCCGGTCATGGGACGGCAGGATTTGCGCGATCTCAAAAAAGGCATCGACGGCACGTTCCGCGAATTCACCCGCGCCAACGGCGAATGGATTGAAGCCATTTTCGACCCGATCAAATGGATGTTGGTCTGGATCGAAAAATTTCTTCTGGCCACGCCCTGGCCCTTGTTTTTGATCGCCGTTGCAGCGCTGGCCTATTTGGGGTCACGCAGCTGGAAATTGTCTTTGGGGTCTGTACTGGCCTTTATGGTTATCGGCTGGCTGGATATGTGGGAGGACACGATGGCCACAATGTCGATGGTCACAGTGTCTACATTGCTCTGTATCGCTATCGGCATTCCGATCGGAATCTGGATGTCACGTTCGGATCGTGTGCAATCGGCCGTTGTCCCGGTTCTTGATATCATGCAGACAATCCCGTCGTTCGTTTACCTCATTCCGGTGGTCATGCTTCTGGGCATCGGGAAAGCGCCCGCATTGCTGGCGGTGCTGGTCTACGCAATCCCGCCGATTGTACGTCTGACCAATCTTGGAATCCGATTGGTGGACAACGAAGTGCTCGAGGCTGCTGACGCCTTTGGCGCCAGTCGAAAAGAACGATTATGGGGGGTTCAGTTCCCGCTTGCCCTACCGAATATTTTCGCCGGTGTAAATCAGACGATCATGATGTCGCTGGCTATGGTGGTGATCGCGGGAATGATCGGGGCAGGTGGCCTTGGCACACCGGTTTTACGCGCCATCAACAATCAGTATTTGGCTTTGGGCGTGTTCAACGGCATGGCCATCGTTGTGATTGCGATCATCTTTGATCGTGTTTCCCAAGCATACGGCAAACGGTTGCAAAAGCACCGCGAAGGAGGCCACGGTGTCTGAAGAACCTAAAGTCAAAATCGAGAAACTATTCAAGATCTTCGGATCCAACGGTAAGAAAATGGTCAGTCATGTCGAAAACGGCATGACAAAACCGGAACTGTTGGAAAAACACAGTCATGTATTGGGGTTGCAGGACATCAATCTTGATATTCCCGCGCAGGGCATTCAGGTGATCATGGGGCTTTCGGGGTCGGGTAAATCGACCTTGATTCGCCACATCAATCGGCTGATTGAACCAACGTCGGGGCACATCGTGATTGACGGCGAAGACGTCATGCAGATGAATGAAGCAAAACTCCGGAATTTCAGACGGTTTCAGGCTTCGATGGTGTTTCAAAAGTTTGCACTTTTGCCGCACCGCACGGTCCTGAGCAACGTTCTTTACGGGCTGGAAATTCAGAGCGTGTCCGATTCAGATGCTTTACCGCGCGCCCAGAAATGGATCGATCGCGTGGGCCTGACAGGATTTGAAGCACGGTATCCGGCACAGTTGTCCGGTGGCATGCAGCAGCGCGTGGGATTGGCCCGTGCTTTGGCCACCGATGCGGACATTTTGCTGATGGACGAGGCGTTTTCAGCGCTCGATCCGCTAATCCGTTCGGACATGCAGGGCGTGCTTTTGGAGTTGCAGGAAGAGCTGCACAAGACCATCATCTTCATCACCCACGATCTGGACGAAGCGCTGCGCATCGGCGACAACATTGCCATCCTGCGTGACGGTGCGATGGTCCAGAAAGGCACGACGCAGGAAATCATTCTAAATCCTGCCGACGAATACGTAACCGACTTTGTTGCCGACATCAGCCGCGCGCGGGTGCTGGAACTGGGGTCGATCATGGCCAAGAAGAACGGCAAAGGCGGACCAGAGATTGATCGATTCACAGTGATCGACACCGCCATGCAGGCTCTGATGAAAGCCAAGGCCGAATCGGCGGTCGTGACCGAAGACGGAAAAGCCGTAGGATCGATCACCATGGAAGCGATGATTCAGGCAATCGCGCGACCCGAAGGTAAGTCCAAAGGCATCGAAAGCTATCGCTAGAATCACCTCTGAAAGATCCCAAGGGGCGCCCTATCCGGCGCCCTTTTTTTGAACTGGACCTGTGCGCAATCGGCACCAGAGACACGCCTGCAGATGCGCACCGGCGCTAGCCCTTTTCAGTAACCAAACATTGCTGTAGCACGAACAGAGCGTTCAACCAAAGGCGATCCCTCTTGCGTATTCTTATTACCAATGACGATGGAATCAATGCACCGGGGCTTGAAATTCTGGGCAATGTGGCTGCCGAACTTGCAGGCGAAAACGGCGAAGTCTGGACCGTCGCGCCGGCGCTTGAACAATCGGGTGTTGGTCACTGTATTTCCTTCACCAAACCGATGATGCTGACGGACCACGGCCCTCGGCGTATCGCCGTTGAGGGCACGCCCGCCGATTGTGTATTGGCAGGGTTCTACGACGTTCTGGGTGGCCACAAGCCCGATCTGGTCCTCTCTGGGATCAACAGGGGCAATAACGCGGCGGAAAATACGCTGTATTCGGGCACCATAGGCGCGACCATCGAGGCAGCGCTCCACGGGGTGCGCTCTGTGGCGCTGTCACAGTATTTTGGTCCCGACAACAAGGACGCGAAAGACCCGTTCGACGCCGCACGCACCCATGCCGTGGCGGTGATTCGCAAACTTCTGGAACAGGGAATTTGGCAGGACAGCGATTACGGGATATTCTACAACGTCAACTTTCCCCCTGTGGCCGCTTCAAACGTCAGGGGCACAAAAATGGTGGCGCAGGGATTCCGGCGCAACACCGATTTCGGCGTTGAACCCTATGTCGCCCCCAATGCGCGACGCTACCTTTGGATTCGTGGTGGTCCCCAGCACACGCCGACCGCCGCGGGAACCGACGCCTGGGCCAATCTTGAGGGCTATACGTCCGTCACACCGATGCGCGTTGATCTGACAGCCCATAGCGCGCTGGCGCAGATGCAGTCGCTGTTTGCATGAGTCCGACGCCCGAACATCAGATGCAATTTTTGTACAGCCTGCGGTCCAAAGGCGTGACTGACACCAATGTCCTGCAAGCCATGGAAGCGGTGGATCGTGGCCATTTTGTGCAGGGCCTGTTTGCAAGTCGTGCCTACGACGACATGCCGTTGGCGATTGCCTGCGGCCAGACCATCAGCCAGCCTTCGGTGGTTGGTCTGATGACGCAGGCGCTGAATGTGACCCCGCGTTGCAACGTCATGGAAATCGGTACGGGTTCGGGCTATCAGGCGGCGATCCTGTGCCAGTTGGCGCGGCGGGTTTATACGGTGGAACGCCACCGCGATCTGGCGCGCAACGCGCAGAAAACCTTTGATGCTCTTGGATTGGTCAACGTGACGGTGATTACGGCGGATGGTTCGCACGGGCTGCCCGATCAGGCGCCATTTGATCGCATCTTGTTGACCGCCGCGCCCGAAGACCCGCCCGCAAATCTGTTGGAACAACTGCGCGTGGGCGGCGTCATGGTGTTGCCTGTAGGCCAGTCAGACGCCGTGCAGCGCTTGATCAAAATCGAAAAAACCGATAGCGGGCTGGAATACACCGAACTTTGTGACGTGCGATTTGTGCCGCTGGTCGAGGGGTTGGCGCAGGATTGATCACGCAACTTATTGGAGAACACCATGTCACGCATCGCAGCCAGGCTTAAATCTCTGGGCCTCGTCCTGCCAGAGCCCATGCAGATCCCCGGCGGTGTCACGCTGCCGTTTCCCTGGGTCTCGGTGCGGGGTGATCGCGTGTTCATATCCGGTCACGGGCCGCTGGAAGCGGACGGCTCGATTGCGACACCGTTGGGCAAAGTGGGGCGCGAGGTAACACCAGAGCAAGCCGCCGAACTCGCGGGCAAAGTCGGTCTGGCAATACTGGCCAGCGTGCAGCGTGAAATTGGCGATCTCGACCGGGTAACGGGGTGGGGTAAAATCTTTGGAATGGTCAATTCAGCGCCCGGATTTAACCGCCAGCCGGACGTGATCAACGGTTTTAGCGATGTAATATTGAAGGTTTTCGGCAACGACGTCGGGCGTCACGCGCGTTCAGCCGTCGGTATGGCCGAACTGCCGTTTGACATCGCGGTCGAAATCGAAGGTGAATTGACCATCACGACCTAAGCGCCCCGGGACCACCGGCGGCAGCAGTGATCTGCCGATCCGTGGGTGTGGTGAACGGAATT
>CAZPQL010000043.1:0-25435 GCA_964588725.1 uncultured Rhodobacterales bacterium | reverse complement strand
TTGTTGTGCAGATCAGCAATTTCTGCTTCCAACGCTTTGTGATATACAGTCGTGCCGGAAATATTGCGCGTACCACCGGTTCCCGCGCCGGCGTTGTCGATGGCCTCGTGCATGGCTTGCAAAACTTTGGGGTGCTGGCCCATGCCCAGGTAGTCATTGCCGCACCAAACGGTGATGTCTTTTGACGTGCCGTCGGGCGCGTGCCACGTAGCGTGCGGAAAATTCTGATTGTTCCGCTCGATATCAATGAAGGTCCGGTAGTTGCCTTCGTCTTTCAAATCACTCAAGGCCGTATTCAGTCGGTCGTCGTAGTTCATTGGCTTCCCCGCCGCGTGGTCGCGAATCTGTTTGATATTCTGTTTTTTGAATTAATAGAGGTTTGGCGCATATTTTGCACGATGCAAATCGCCGCATCGGGCATTTTTTGCCAACAACGTATATTTTTCAACTTTTTCCGCTATTTCCTATGCGACGATGCGGGCACTGTCGCTAAATATGGACGTCCCGATGCACCGGGTGGCAGTCTTGGGCTTCATTTTTGTAAAAATACGCTCTGCAGATGGCGTGCCAACAGGCGTGCCACGATCCCCCTACCGGATGCACTTTACCAAATCAGGTATTCAACGAAGAAATCAAAACCGTTGCACCGGCGTGTTGATTCCAGGAAATGCTTTAATGGGAATGCTGCGCGGGACATGTCGCGCAGGCGAACCGTCCAGCAAAATCATCCGATGACGATGGCAGCTTAATAAATATACCTGATCTGATCGCCCCAATACCGTTCCACCCGGTGCAAAAGCGCATTCATGGCGTTCATTTCGGCAAATTCCAGAATTTGCTTGTCCTGCATTTCCACGGCCTGCGCCGTGAAAAGCTTGTTGACCACCAGCCGGATGGCGCGCCCTTTTTCAGTCAGCCGCACACGCACGGCGCGCCGGTCGATCTGACAGCGCTGGTGGTGCATGTAACCGGTTTCCACCAGTTTTTTCAGATTATACGACACGTTGGAACCCTGATAATAGCCGCGCGATTTCAGTTCGCCCGCCGTCACCTCGTTGTCGCCTATGTTGAACAGCAAAAGCGCCTGAACCGCGTTGATGTCCAAAAGACTTAGCCGCTCGAATTCATCCTTGATAACGTCCAGTAACAGGCGGTGCAGCCGTTCGACCATCGAAAGCGCATCAAGATACTGGCCCAAAAAATCTTTTGACGGCGCCATGGTCGCCGGTGAATGTATCGTCATTTCAGTCTCCGCAAACTGTACTGTGTTGCCAGACTTGCGAAAAAAGCCAAAGAAGTGGTTAAGTTGCCCGACGAATTATTTGCAACGCGAAATTATGTTCGTCGGCAGATCACGACATGCCCGCGCGCAGTCGCGCAATGATCTCCCCGTATCCGGTCGGCGTCTCCTGTCGCCCCAAAAACCAGCCGTAAATGTCGTGGTCTTCCTCGCACAGCAAACGATCAAACAGGTCCAGCCCGTCGTCTGTCATGGTTGGTAAGGCCCGATCCGCAAATGCACCAAGAATCAAATCCAATTCCTTGGTGCCGCGACGCCATGCGCGCATGCGCAATTTCTTGCGTCGGACATCGTTTTCTGCGGTCAAGGTTTCATCCTCCTCTTGGCAGCCGCGCGGCGCCGCGCACCCCGGACGCGTCACCCCACCTGGCGGCTGTGAAACGGGTTTTCAAATCCGTGCCTTCCGGGGCGAAGACATGAGGCGCAACGGCCCCGGGCAGCGCGTCAATCAGTCCGGGCAGCTGTGAAACGCCACCGCCAAAGACAAAAATATCCGGATCGACGATATTGACGACCACCGCCAGCGCCCGCGCCAGATTGTGGCGGTGTGCGTGCAAAATCTGTTCGGCCAGCGGGTCGTCTGCACGTGCCAAGTTCGAAACTTCTTCCACGGTATCAACGGGTTGCGACGATAATTTGTTGTAAGCGCCAACAATGGCCGGCCCCGAAAGTACCGTTTCGTTACACCCCGACTGTCCACAATAACACCGATCCGTGCCAGCGTCCGCAACGGGATGCACCACGTGTCCCCATTCGCCCGCCAGCGCGTTCGCGCCGCCGATAAGCTGTCCGCCTATTAACAGCGCCCCGCCTACGCCTGTACCCAGGATCACCGCAAATACCGTTTTGCAACCGGTTCCCGCACCGTCGAAACATTCCGACAGGCCCAGGCAATTGGCGTCATTGGCAAATCGGACGTCCTGCCCCAACATCTGGTCAAGATCGCGCTTTAGCGCCTGCCCGTTCAAACAGGTTGAATTGGCGTTGCGCACGGTGCCGTTCAACGGTGACAGCGACCCCGGAATGCCGATACCCACCGGCAAATTATCCTCTGCGCAGTCTTTGTTCAGCGCCGTGACCAAATCGGCCAACGCGCGCAATGTGGCAGGGTAATCACCTTGTGGCGTCCTCACCCGCCTTCGGTGCAATTCCCGGCCCCGGGTCGACAGTGCCACACCTTCTATCTTGGTGCCGCCAAGGTCGATGCCCAGCGTCAAAGTGCTCATGTATTCAGGGACAGCCGCAGCTTTTTTTCCAATCGCGCCAGACGATCATTCAGCCGCTGAAAATCAACACGCACCGACTTGAACTCGTCGTAAATGCCGCTGAGCTGCGGCGGCGTTTCGGACTCCATATAAACCGGTCCCTCGATGCCTTCGCCTTCACCGGTCAGCAGCCATATGATTGAAACGTTGAGCAACCCCGCCAGCATCTGCAGCTTGTTGGCGCGGGGTTCGGACAGGTCGTCTTCCCAATGCTGCAAGGTGGTCAGTTTAATTCCCAATTTGCGGCACAACGCTTTTTGGGTCAGGTTCAGCGCCTGACGCCCTGCAGCAAGCCGGTCGCCGAATGTCGCCGCGTCCTCGTGGTAATAACCATCGTGGATGCCAGGGTGGATTTCGACAGGATCGCTCATGGTTCTCTCCAGATGTCTGTGCTTGAATGCCTGCGCGCGCCGACCTAAGACGAAACTCGGCAAATTGCAACTTAAGGTGCCCCAATGTCGATGCTTTCGGACCGTTTGTCGCGCGTGAAACCGTCACCCACTATCGCGGTTACGACCCGTGTGGGCGAACTTCGGGCCGCCGGACACGACATTATTGGTCTGGGCGCGGGAGAACCGGACTTTGACACCCCGGATAATATAAAGAAAGCGGCGTGGGATGCGATCGCGGCGGGAAAAACCAAATACACGGCACCGGACGGGATAATCGAACTGAAATCCGCAATCTGCGCCAAATTCATCCGCGACAACGACCTGAGCTATGCGACCGATCAGATCACGATTTCAACCGGTGGTAAACAGGTGCTGTCCAACGCTTTGACCGCCACGATCAATCCGGGGGACGAGGTGATCATTCCCGCCCCCTACTGGGTGTCTTATCCCGATATGGTTCTGCTGGCGGGTGGCACACCGGTGATTGTCAAAACCACGCTGACGCAAAATTACAAAATGACCGCCCGGCAATTGCAGGGCGCGATCACCCCCAAGACCAAATGGTTGATCTTCAATTCTCCGTCAAACCCCACGGGTGCAGGATACAGCCATAGCGAGATGCGTGCCCTCACCGATGTTTTGCAGGCCAATCCACATGTGTGGGTTCTGTCCGACGATATTTACGAACACCTGTGCTATCCGCCTTTTGAATTTGCCACCCCGGCACAGGTGGAACCTGCGCTTTACGATCGTACACTGACGCTGAACGGCGTTTCCAAAGCCTATGCGATGACCGGATGGCGTATCGGCTATGCCGGCGGGCCGAAAGACCTGATCACGGCCATGCGCAAGGTACAGTCGCAGAGCACGTCAAACCCTTGCACCATATCACAATGGGCGGCGGTCGAAGCACTGAATGGCCCACAGGATTACCTGGGGTGGGCGCTCCCGCAGTTTCAGACACGCCGCGATCTGGCGGTGGACATGCTGAACGATGCGGCGGGGATCGACTGTTCGACCCCGCAGGGCGCTTTTTATGTTTACCCGTCGATTGACGGATGTATCGGCAAAACCACTTTCAAGGGAACCAAAATCACCGACGACGAGGTCTTTGTCACAGCACTTTTGGAGGAAACCGGCGTCGCCGTGGTATTTGGGGCCGCCTTTGGCACCAGCCCTAATTTCCGCGTCAGTTTTGCACTCTCTGATGACGATTTGCGCACTGCGTGTTTGCGCATTCAGGAATTTTGTGCCTTACTGACATAGGAATAATCAGGGTGGCGCAACCACCCGAAATCACAGGGACGGGCAAATGGGTGATAATCCGGAAGGGCTATATTTTCGTACCCGCGAAAACGGTGCCATGGTGTTTCGCGTCGATCTGGAAAACCGCCAACGTCGTCTTGAACTTCAGCAAATCGCCGTTGCCAATGTGCGCAACGGCGAAATCAAACCGCACAATGAAACACCGCCCACAGATGCCGAAACCAGAGACATAGAGACCTGGATCGCGGCACGGCAAAAAACACTGTCAAACCGCGCGATCGACGACATTTTTCGTGCCATCGACCACCTGAATTTAACCGCGCAATGGGCGCAGTCCAAAGCTTCGGACACGGAGCTGGAAGAATTCACCGATCAATTGCTGATGGCGATGCACGATCTGCGTTTGGTGCTGGTGCGTAAAAAGTCAGACCGCATGATGAAAGCACAAGCGGGACGTTAACAGCCAGGGGAAATCAATGGCCGACCATCACGACGCCAGCATGATGGACAACCTTTACTGGTGGGGTATCGCAACACTTTTTCGCTGTGACAACACCGGACCCAACGGGCAGGACATCGCACTTGTTGGCGTGCCGCATTCCACCGGCAACGGCACGACAGAGCGCGACCAGCATTTGGGTCCGCGCGCCGTGCGAAACGTTTCGGCGCTACAGCGGCGGGTACACGGCGGGTTTGGGCTGGATCCGTGGCAAACGGCCAGAATAGCAGATGTTGGCGACGTACCTTTGCCGCGCGCCAACGATAACGAAGACTGCATCGCACGGATCACCGATTTTTATCGTGACATCGACGCCAGCGGGGCGCGGCCCGTATCGATCGGCGGCGATCATTCAATTACCGGCGGCATCGTTCAGGCGCTTGGCGGCGGTCAATTGGCCGGTGGCGAACCGGTGTGTTTTTTACATCTGGATGCTCATACAGACGTATTCACCAAAGTCGATCACTTTCTCGGTGCCAAAAAATCGGCTGCGCATTGGGGTGCGTATCTGGCGGATCAGGGTCAGGTGGACCCGCATCATTCGATGCAGATCGGGCTGCGCGGGCACCCGCGCACGCTGGACTGGCTACAACCCAGCTACGATTACGGTTACAATGTCGTCACCATGGCTGAATTTCGACAGCGCGGGCTTGCCGATGTTATCAGGCAGATCAAAAAGGTGCTGGCGGGCCGTCCGGTTTACGTCACTTTTGACCTAGATTGTCTCGATCCGACGGTGGCGCCGGGCGTGTCCAATATCGAACCCGGCGAAGGCGGATTTACGATCGACGAAGCCACCGCGCTGTTGCACGCAGTGCGCGGTATGAACATTATCGGGGGCGACGTGGTGTGTCTGATGCCAACCAAGGACAGTCCGAATGGGATAACAGCCATGGTCGCCGCGGCGATGATGTTTGAAATGATCGCGATGATCGCGGAAAACTGCGGGCGCTAACGGCGCTTTCGCGCACTTGATTAAGCCCGCGCCGGCGCTTAAATCTGTACCAGCAGATAAGGGAGACCACCGATGGCGATAGAAGCCGCTGAAATCGAGCGCCTGATCAAAGAAAGCTTTCCGACCGCAAGCGTGACGATCACCGATCTGGCGGGCGACGGCAACCACTATGCGGCCGAAGTTATCGCCGATGAGTTCAAGTCGATGAATCGTGTACAACAGCAGCGCGCCGTTTATGCTTCGCTCAGGGGGAAGATGGACGGCTCGCAGGGCGAGTTGCACGCGCTGGCCCTGACAACCAAAGCGCCGGATTGATATGCTGAACGTCGTTCTCATATTATTGCTGGCGGCACCGCTTTTGGTGTTGGCGGCGTATAAATTTTGGACGTGGAGAAACGGCATTGAACCATCGCAACGGCCGGATCATTCAGACAGCGGTGTTTCCACCGTTCATTTCAACTATTCCGGCCATGCGTGTTGCACGCCGCGCAGCTATGATATTCCGCAAGATCACCGTGCTTATGCCAAATTATTTGTGCCTTCACGCAGCGAAAGCGAATGATAGGCGTCAATTTCGCAGTCATTCTATTATGCATGAGCCTGATTGGTGCGGCATTGTTTGTTCTTGTAAGACACCTATATAAATTCTATCTGGCACTCAGATATCCCGACCCGCGGCCATGGTTGCAGCACAATCAGACCGCCAAGCAGCCCGTTCAGGAGACTTCAAAATGACAGACGCATCACAAGATACCATCAAAGAAACCGTCACCAGCAACGACGTTGTCCTGTTTATGAAAGGCACGTCGAGCATGCCCCAATGCGGATTCTCCAGCAAAGTCGCCGGGGTGCTCAATTACATGGGCGTGGATTTTCACGACGTGAATGTGCTCGCGGACGAAGGTATCCGCAACGGGATCAAAGTGTATTCCGACTGGCCGACAATTCCGCAGCTTTACGTCAAGGGAGAATTTGTCGGCGGGTGCGACATCATCACCGAGATGACCCTGTCGGGTGAGCTTGACACTTTGCTGGCCGAAAACAGCATCGCCTTCAACAAAGAAGCCGCCGACAAAATCAGAGAAGCCAACGGGTAATCCCCGGGTCCTGACCCTAATCGGCAGCGGCGGCCACCACTTCGGCGGCTACGTCCTCGGCGTGGCGCGTCATATCGGCAAACCGCTGCACAAGATCGTCGGGCAGAGTCGGGACTTCGACGCGGACCTCTATTTTTTCCGGTTCAGGCGCGTGCACGGGTGTCGCCTTGGCTGATTTTGCAGCGTCGAGTTTTTTCTTCATCGAGCGCATTTCTTCTTCTTGTCCGGCGGTTTTGTCAGCCAGCATCAACCCCGCCATCAACAGCATCCTGGTTTCAGGCACGCGTCCGATGGCATCGGCCAGAGCCTGAGCCTCGTTGTCCAACAGCGCCGCTGCGGATTTCAGATAATGTTCTTCGCCGGTCTGACAGGCGACCTGAAAGACCCGCCCGCCGATGTGAATGTCGATCTCAGGCATTGGTGCGGCCCTCCACCAGTGGTTTTAGTTCGTCAAGTATCGCGTCCATTTCCTGAACGTCGGCGGCACGCACCGCCTTGAGCGCCTCAAGTTCAGCCGCCATCGACTGGTTGACCTCGTTCGCGTCACCCAGCAATTCCAGATTTTTCTCGCGCAGATTTGTCGAACTGTCGCGCAATTGTGCGTTGGCGTCTTTCAGGCGCTGCACCTGCATCTCAAATCCCTCGATGCGCGCTACAAGTTTGCTGAATTTTTCTTCCATATGCGTGGTGAATGTCTCGCGCCGCTCTTTGAGAACCTCGATTTTCTCGTTCTGTTTCTCGACCCGCTCTTTTTCCCGCGCCAGCTTTTCCTCTAGTCGCGTTACGGTCTGGGAGTCATCGCCGACGGCTGTTGGCTCGGACGGGGGTTCTTCTGTTCCTGCCCGCGACACAATTTCCGATATCGTATCCAGCGCTGCCGAAATGCGTTTTTGATAGCTGTCTAATTCGCTCATTTGTGGTCTGCCCTGCCCTCGATTGCCGCCCTGCGCAAACGGCCTCCCCCATCCTATGCCCACAGGTACAGCCGGTGCAACAAATAATCAGAACGCCGCGTCACTATCGTCTGGACAAACGGCGCACAGCCATTAGCGTTGCCGCGAGCTGCCCGCATACCACGCCTTGTTTCACGAAACGCCGGCAACCCAGGGGATCACGTCATCACACTTACCATCGGCATCAACGGATTTGGCCGGATCGGTCGTTCGGTTCTCACCCATTTGACCGAAAGCCGCCGGGATGAATTTCGCGTCACCCATATCAACGCGCCGGGACCGCTTGAAACCAGCGCCCATTTGCTGCGCTTTGACTCCGTGCACGGTCGTTTCCCTGGCGAAGTTACGGTTTCGGCTAACACGATGGACGTGGGTTTTGGGCCGATCAAAATGTTTTCAAGTTTTGAAGCGGGCGATTTGGACTGGGAAGATGTGGACATCGTGCTGGAATGTTCCGGCGCTTACCGCAACCGCGCCGCCGCCGCGCAGCATTTGGCGCACGGTGCTAAGCGCGTGCTGATTTCGGCACCGGCAAAGGGCGTGGACAGAACTGTAGTTTACGGCGTTAACCACCGAGATCTGACCGGTCGCGACGTGATCGTCTCCAACGCGTCCTGCACCACTAACTGTCTGGCACCGCTGGCAAAAGTTCTGAACGACACGCTGGGTATCGACAGCGGTATCATGACAACGATCCACGCCTATACCGGCAGCCAGCCCGTGTTGGATAAAATGCACAGCGATCTGTACCGTGCCCGCGCCGCGGCGCTGTCGATGATCCCCACATCGACCGGTGCCGCCAAAGCGGTGGCGTTGGTATTGCCGGAACTGAAAGGCAAACTGATTGGATCAGCGGTGCGCGTGCCTACGCCCAACGTTTCGGCGGTTGACTTGAAATTCAACGCCTTGCGCGACACGTCGGTGAACGAGGTCAACGATATCGTCAGGGCGGCGGCCGAAGGGGCGTTCAAAGGCATCATAGATTACGACCCCGCGCCCAAGGTTTCGATCGATTTCAACCACGATCCGCATTCGTCCAATTTTGCCCCCGCGCAGACTCAGATAAGCGGTGCCCGTCTGGTACGGGTGTTCAGCTGGTATGACAACGAATGGGGGTTTTCCAATCGTATGGCCGATACCGCCGCAGCCATAGGGAGACTAATCGATGGGTAATAAAACCGCATTGGTGATCGGACTTCTGATCGTGGGTATTTTTGCTGCAGATTTGCTGTATTTCGGCTGGGATTTGCACATTACATTGGCCAAACGCTTTATTCAATTGTCTGAAAAACTGGCATTCTGGCGTTAGAAACGCCGTTCAAGACGGTGGAATCGTGCGTTTTTTCACAAATTTGGCAAATTAGGGGATTCACAGCGCGAATCACTTGTGCCATGATTCGCACAATGCCGCCATTCAAGAGCGGACATTAGGCAGGGCAAGAAGTTGAAACCAAAATCCAAAAGACGCGCGGTCAGTGCCGCCATGTTTTTCGCCGTAACATTTGCCCTGGCGGCCTATTTTGCGTTTGCGGCGGTGCAGGGTGACTTTGGCCTTTTTCGTCGGATTCAAATTCAGGCGCAAGGGGCTGAACTGGAGCAACAACTGGCCACTCTGCAAGCCGAAGTCATGGCAATGAGCAACAAAACCCGTCGACTGTCGGATCACTACCTGGATCTTGATCTGCTGGACGAGCAAGCCCGTAAAGTTCTGGGGCTGGTACGCGGCGACGAGATCGTCATCCGTTAACGGGTTTGGCGTTTAATCTGATCCACAGCCATTGCGTAAAAACGCGGTAGTTTTCACGGTCGACCACAGGATTTTAATGGCTTTCTAATTTGCGATGCTGTAAGATATAGTTTAATATTAAACTACATACGCCCTAGACGTATCCGTGCAGGACATTCCACCCATGGCCACCAAAAAGAAAACGCCAAAAAAATCCAATACCTCAAAAACGGAATTATTGCATTTTTATCGTGAGATGCTGTCGATACGCCGGTTTGAGGAAAAGGCCGGACAGCTTTACGGCATGGGGGTCATCGGCGGTTTTTGCCACCTGTATATCGGACAGGAGGCAGTGGTCGTTGGCCTTGAAGCCGCCGCCAAAGAGGGCGACCAACGGGTTACATCGTATCGTGATCACGGCCATATGCTGGCCTGCGGCATGGACCCCAACGGCGTGATGGCAGAACTGGCCGGTCGGGCGGACGGCTATTCGCGCGGAAAAGGCGGCAGTATGCACATGTTTTCCAGCGCCAAAAAATTCTACGGTGGCCACGGCATTGTCGCCGCACAAGTGCCCATTGGCACCGGCCTGGCGTTCGCCAACTGGTACCGCAACAATGAAAACGTATCATTCACCTATTTCGGCGACGGCGCCGCCAATCAGGGGCAGGTTTACGAATCCTTCAACATGGCGTCGCTCTGGCGGTTACCGTGCGTTTTTGTCATTGAAAACAACCAGTACGCCATGGGCACAAGCCTGCAGCGCGCTTCGTCGACACCCGATCTTTATACCCGTGGCGCAGCGTTTGGCATCCCCGGAGAAGCAGTGGACGGCATGGATGTCGTGGCAGTTAAAGCTGCCGGAGACAAAGCAGCGGCACACTGTCGCTCGGGCAAGGGCCCCTATATTTTAGAAATGAAAACATACCGCTACCGAGGGCATTCCATGTCCGACCCCGCCAAATACCGCTCACGCGAAGAGGTGCAGAAAGTCCGCGCCGAAAAAGACCCCATCGATCATGTGCGCGACCTGCTGGTGCAAGGCGGGCATGCCACGAGCGACGATCTCAAGTCCATCGACAAAGACATCAAGGCTACGGTCAACGCCGCCGCCGAATTTGCCCGCAATTCTCCTGAGCCCGACGTCGCCGAGCTCTGGACCGACATTTACGCCTAAAGGACTGCGTTCATGGCCATTGAAATCCTCATGCCCGCGTTGTCTCCGACCATGGAAACGGGTGCACTGGCCAAATGGCTGGTGAAAGCGGGGGACAGTATTGAAAGCGGACAGATCATCGCGGAAATCGAAACTGATAAGGCGGTGATGGAGTTTGAGGCCGTCGATGAGGGTGTGATCGGCGAACTTTTGATCTCCGAGGGGACTGAGGGCGTCGCCGTCAACACGCCTATCGCCACGCTGATTGTCGAGGGCGAAGACACGTCTCACACTAGCCTCCCGGCCCCCGCGCCGGGGCCACTTAAGGCAGAGCTAACACCGCAAACTACTGCGCAACCCGCGTCACCGGCACCCGCCGATCCCGACTTGCCCGCCGACACCACGTTCAAATCCTTGTCGGTCCGCGAAGCCCTACGCGACGCCATGGCCGAGGAAATGCGCGCCGACGGCGATGTGTTTTTAATGGGGGAAGAGGTGGCGCAGTATCAGGGCGCCTATAAGGTCAGCCAGGGACTGCTGGACGAATTTGGCCCCAAGCGTGTGATCGACACGCCGATCACCGAACACGGATTCACCGGCATGGCAGTCGGCGCGGCCTTTACCGGTCTGCGCCCCATCGTCGAATTCATGACCTTTAATTTCGCCATGCAAGCCATTGACCACATTCTGAATTCCGCTGCCAAGACCCGTTATATGTCCGGCGGTCAAATGGGCTGCCCTATCGTGTTTCGCGGCACCAATGGTGCGGCGGCGCGCGTGGGTGCGCAGCACTCGCAAGACTACGCCGCGTGGTACGCGCATATCCCGGGGCTCAAAGTCGTGACGCCCTATAGTGCCGCTGACGCCAAGGGCCTGCTGAAATCCGCCATCCGCGATCCCAATCCGGTGATCGTTCTGGAAAACGAAATCCTTTATGGGCGCAATTTTGATGTACCGGACATCGACGACTTTGCGGTCCCCATCGGCAAGGCCAAAATCTGGCGCGCGGGGTCGGACGTCTCGATCGTCAGCTTTGGCATCGGCATGACCTATGCGCTCGAAGCCGCCGAGGCGCTGGCAGCCGACGGCATTTCCGCCGAAGTGATCGATCTGCGCACGATCCGCCCCATGGACGCCGCTACCGTCATAAGTTCGGTCAAGAAAACCAACCGCTGCGTCACCGTTGAAGAGGGCTTTCCGGTCTGTTCAATCGGCAACCACATCTCGGCCATTCTGATGCAGGAGGCATTTGACTACCTTGACGCACCAGTCATCAATCTGGCGGGAAAAGACGTGCCCATGCCCTATGCGGCGAATTTGGAAAAACTGGCGCTAATCACCACGGACGACGTGATTGCCGCGGTTAAATCAGTGACTTACAGGTGAAATAGCGATTATGGCCATCGAAATCCTCATGCCTGCGCTCTCTCCTACGATGGAGGTCGGAACGTTAGCCAAATGGCTGGTCAAAGAGGGAGATACCGTGCAAAGCGGCGATCTTTTGGCCGAGATCGAAACCGACAAGGCGCTGATGGAATTTGAGGCGGTCGATGAAGGGATTATCGGCAAGCTACTGGTGGCCGAGGGTAGCGAAAACGTCGCCGTCAACGTCCCCATTGCGCTGCTTTTGGAAGACGGCGAAAAGGCGTCGGACGCTAAAACCCAAACCCGCATTCCGGCCGCCGCGCCGGAGCCGCTCGCCGCAAACGAAGCTGCCAAATCAACCGCCCGACGACCAAAAGATCCCAGATCAAACCCGGGACCAACCCGTATATTCGCCTCGCCGCTGGCGCGGCGCATCGCCACTGACAAAGGTATCGACCTTGCCGCAATAACCGGCACCGGCCCCCACGGGCGCATTGTAAAATCTGATGTCGAGACCGCGCCCGTCGTGGCAGCCGCCCAACCTGCCAGGGAGCTGCCACCATCGCAAGACGCCGACGCTGTCAAGGCGCTCTATCAGGATCGCGCATTTGACGAAGTCTCCCTTGATGGTATGCGCAAAATTATCGCCACCCGTCTGGTCGAAGCCAAACGATCCATCCCGCATTTCTATCTGCGCCGCGACATCCATCTGGACACGCTGCTTGGTATCCGTGCCAAAATGAACAAAGGGCTGGAAGCGCGCGGCGTCAAACTGTCGGTCAATGATTTTATCATCAAGGCCTGCGCACGCGCGCTGCAAGAGGTTCCCGATTGCAACGTTGTCTGGGCGCATGACCGCATTTTACGTCTCAAGCCGTCAGACGTGGCCGTCGCGGTTGCAGTTGAGGGCGGGCTGTTCACCCCGGTTTTACGCGACGCAGACACAAAATCACTATCGCAGCTTTCCGCCGAAATGAAGGACCTCGCAGCCCGCGCCAAAATCCGCCGCCTTGCGCCGCAGGAATATCAGGGCGGCAGCTTTGCCATTTCCAACCTCGGCATGATGGGCATCGACAATTTCGACGCGGTCATCAACCCGCCGCACGGATCAATACTGGCTGTGGGTGCCGGGGTTAAAAAGCCGATCGTCGACCCTGATGGTCAGCTGGCCACGGCCACCGTCATGTCGGTGACGCTATCTGTCGATCACCGGGTTATCGACGGGGCCTTGGGCGCGCAATTCATGGCCGCGATCAAAACCAATTTGGAAAATCCGCTGGCCATGTTGGCGTAACACCGCACTGACTGTGTTTCTTTTTGATAACCCTGTTTTTTTTGGGCATCTGGTGTATTGCGCGCGGGGACATATGGGCGATCTGCCCAAATTTTGCGCGCTGTGACTGATTATCCGAAATTTCACACGTCAGACGTGACGACATATGAACGGTGTTCAGCCGGGAAAGTTTCACCGTGCACTACAAAGGAGATTTTGCGATGGCACTTAGAATACTAAGCACACTAATTATGCTGATTGTCGCTTCCAACCCGTTGGCGGCGCAACAAAACCCGGATTTTCTGGTGCCTTCTGAATGGCTGGAAGAGCACATTGAAGACGACAACCTGATTGTACTGGAGGTCAGGTACTACCCTCACAGATATTTCACGATCGGTCACATTCCCGGCGCGGTTCAGGTTCAGAGGTTCAAAGACCTTGGGGACAACGAAAGCGACTCGTTGATGGAATTCCCGTCTCGTGACGCGCTTCAGGCAACTTTGCGCCGCTGGGGCGTGAATGACGACAGCACTCTTGTTCTTTACGACGACAGCAACACCGCGCTGGCCAGCCGACTGTATTATTTGCTTGATCTTTATGGCTTTGAGATGAGTCGCGTTAAACTGCTGGATGGCGGCGTTTTGGGTTGGCAGGACTTCAATGACCTCAGCCAGGAAGATCCAGAGATAGCAACCGGCGACGTGACACTGACAGACGCAGATCAGTCAAAAATGGTCAGCTGGCAATTCGTCTATGACAAAATCGTCAGTCGCCGCGAGGACCGTTTCATTTTGCTCGATGCCCGTCCGGAACAACATTATACCGGCGAAATTTTGTCCCACGCCCCTCGTGGCGGTCATATCCCCGGTGCCGTCAATATTGTCAGCCTGTCCGGCACCAACCCAGACGCCACGTGGAAAAGCCAAAGCGAACTGGCGGAGATGTACGCCGATCTGCCAAAAGACAAGACCATCGTTGCCTATTGCCACGACGGATTTCGCATGAGCCTTGCCTACATGCAGCTGAAATCACTGGGTTTCAAAGATGTGCGTCTGTTGAACGGCGGCTGGGGTTTCTGGGGCAACAAATACTCTCTGCCCATCGTCGAAGGGTTTGAGCCCTTCGATGAAAATTTCGACCTTTGATCGTTGGCGCTGCAGCGCTTCCCAATAAAAAAAAGGCCGGGCATAATGCCCGGCCCTAACTAATTTCGGTGTCGCCGATCTCAATCTTTTGGCGCGTTTTCAAACATCTGATCCATCATTACCGACGGCTGCGAACAGCCGGCCTCGCCGACAATCCGCGCGGGAACTCCCGCGACTGTCTTGCATGATGGCACGTCTTCCAACACAACCGAACCCGCCGCAATCCGCGTGCAATAACCAACCGTGATATTTCCCAGCACTTTCGCCCCGGCACCAATCAGCACCCCGTCGCCAATTTTCGGATGCCGGTCGCCGTCAGCCTTGCCGGTACCGCCAAGCGTCACAGCATGCAGCATAGACACGTTGTCGCCCACGACTGCCGTTTCGCCAATAACAATCGAATGGGCGTGATCGATCATGATCCCCTGCCCCACGCTGGCCGCCGGATGAATATCGATGCCAAAAACTTCGGACACCCGCGTCTGGATGAAATAGGCAATTTCGCGGCGACCGTTACGCCACAGCCAGTTGGCGACGCGATACGCCTGAAGCCCCTGAAACCCCTTGTAAAACAAAATCGGCTGAATAAAACGGTGGCACGCCGGATCGCGCTCGTAGACCGCTACGATATCGGCACGCGCCGCTTTGCCCAGATTGTCGTCGCTGCGATAGGCCTCGTCAACGATCTCGCGCAATATCTGCGCCGTCATTTCACCGGACGCAAGCTTCAGCGATATGCGGTACGCCATGGCGCGCTCAAACGTCTTGTGATGTAACAGGCTGGAATGCACCAAAGCGCCCAAAATCGGTTCGCTTTCGACAACTTCGCGCGCCTCATTGCGAATGCGCTCCCACACCGGATCAAAATCCGCGACTGCCGGTTGACGTTTTGCCATGACATTCCCCTGATATTTCGCCATTCTCTACTACACATAGGCAGGAATTGACACTTGCAAAGAGACGCACCCTGAAATTACCGACAGTTTGTCATGGATTTGAACGACTATAAGAAAAGTTTAAGCAATCGACTTGTTGAGATTGATCGCGAGGTCGCTGCCGCAAGCGACACCCGTGCTGTCGTTACACTGGACCAGCAAGCGGTCGGGCGCCTGACACGCATGGACGCACTGCAACAACAGGCCATGGCCAAGGCGACGCATGCGCGCCGCCTACAGCTGCGTCGCAGCATTACCGCTGCGCTCAATCGCCTGAACAACGGGGAATTTGGTTACTGTCTGGAATGCGGATCTGAAATTGCTCCCAAAAGGCTACAACTTAATCCGGCGGTTCCTTTGTGTATTACTTGCGCCACTCAGTGAGTTTTACAGCAATAAGACGACTTCGATACTTTTTCTTGGTCTCACCGATAGTACACTTTTCGCGGGTTCTTAAGGTATTCGCGGCGGCTTGATCTGCGTCGAATGCACCGCGATACGCACATCGCCGCCACTGAAATTTCCACCTACAGCGGTCAGCAACAGCGGTGTCGCGCTCCAAAATACCAATCGCGGATCGCTTGGACCAGCCGACGATGTATTAGCACTTAGTCCCAGGTTATTGGCATATTGTTGTGGACTGCCGCTGATTCCAAGGTGCCAGCCGGTTAAGCCGGAACCGGTAATATCGGCCAAAACCCGCAGGCTGACACCGGTCACGATCGACCCGCTTGGAATGACATATGACGTCTGCGACGTTGCGCCTGCTGTGATCGTGTGATCGATTTCGTTGATGCGGTGCAACGTCGCCGCGCCGCCGGGCGAAATGACCGTCGCGTGGTCCCGCCACGCGGAATCGTCATAAACTGAACTGCGCCCCTGATCCACGATCCATGCTCGCCAACCCATTTTTGGTGTCAGAAAAACCCAGCCGCCGTTGGAAAAAATCGCCAACTCGTCATCGTGGTTCTGCCACTCATTCACACCACTGTTCGCGACCAGATACATATCACCGTCAAGCGCGCCTGTCGGTGGCGCGCTGATGGATTTCGACAGTATCCGCAACTGTGTCACCGCATCGATGCGCGCGAACGCCTCGTTTGCGGTGATGTGCTTTTGGGCTTGCGCCCCTTCGATAAGAGGGATTTCAAACTGACTTGTCTCAGGCATCGATGTCTATCCTTGCAATTGAACCTGCGCCGTAGCGCTCTGAAATTTGGGAAACTTCGACCGCGTAGGGAATGCTCAGCGCGTCGGTGCTCTGCATGGCAGCGGTGTAGGTAAACTGCGGTCCTGACACATCAAGCACGCGTTTTTGCGCGCCACCCTGCATTATCCGCACCCGGTAGCTTTCAAAACTTTCGCCAAGCGGCACGTCACCCGGACCCCAACTGTCACCAGCGACGCGCGTGCGCCTGATCCAAGTCAGATCCAGATCGCCGTTCGCCTGCGCCGATCCCCGCAGCAACGCCGGAGCATACGGTCGCAATCCAACGCCGGAAAAAGCATGTATTTCATGCACATACGATGGATCGTCAAAGCTGCGCAATGCCGGTCCAACGCGATAATGCCGCGCCAGATCACGCGCCGCGGGTGTCAGATCAATTTGGGTGCTATCAATACCTAATAGAACCACCAGCGACCCCGCGGGCCATGTGTCCGGCGTGACGGCATCGCTGCCCGCCTGTCCCCGCAGCAGCCGGCTCACCTGATAGGTGGACGGCCCCACAAGCGTAGCATCGGCAAACTGGATGATCTCCCAATCGCTGTCAGATCCGCTGCCGATCGCCATCGCATTTGCCCCGTTCAAAACCGCGCTGTCGGGCGCACTCGACAATTCACCACCATAGATTTTTACGCGAAAACCGATACCATTATCCCATCGTCCGGGGATCGAACGTAGCAGCGGTGTTTCGCTCACACCGATTACCGAGGCCCGCGTGATCAGTCGATTTAGCACGTAATCGGCGTCCGACGGGGACGCATAAACCGCGACCGAACCCGGCCATGGGCTCGCCGTCACAGCGATATGCGGTGCACCAGGATCTTCGGTCCCGCGCAACAGCGGCAGGTCCAGAAAAAGCGGGAACACAGGTACGGGTGGCACAAAAGCCTGCGTCTGGGTCCGCCCGTCATCAAAAACAAATGGATGATAAACGGCGGGCTCCACGCGTACCGCCTCAATTACCCGCGCGCCTACATCTTCAACGCGGTCAATCCTATAGCGCGCGGCCCCTGCCTGATCATTCATTGTCACTACATCGCCTGCACCAATGGCCAAATTTGACAGCGGCAGTGCAAAACTTACCCGATCACGAGCGATCCGGCTCTCCGCCAACCACCGCGCCACCACGCCCTTGGCTTCGCCCTCTGACAGCACCAAAGGCACAGCAGAGCGAGTCACACCAGGCGCGGTTTCGTCAGGCGCAATCACATCGACCGCACCTACCCGATAATCTGAATCGCCCTGTACAAACCCAAGCCGAACCTGCCCTGCGGTCTCTGCTTCCGGCGCACGCGTGGTACTGACCACAGCGTAAGCGTCGGGCATAAAGACCAACCGGTTCGCGTCCAACGTTACACCGTTCAATCCGGTGCGGTTCTGAAATACCAGAACTCCCTCACGCGTGACTGCCTCAAAACCGAACGCAAGCATCAACGGCTGCAACGCTGCGCGAGCAGATTGTAAATCATCAACAATGTAACCGCGCACCGTGCCATAAAGACCACTGACGTCAAAATCGCTGACACCCGCATTTTCGCATATTTCCGCAACCACCAAAGCCAGCGATTGCGCCGAAAGTCGTCCACTGATCCAGTGCCCCCGACCATAGTTCTCGCCGTCGCTCCACAATTTGCCGTTGCCGGGAAAAGCCGGCCATGGGCGCGAATCCCACGCCCAAACATGCGCGTTGCCCATATCAACCATCGCCAATCCGGTCAGTTCGGAAACCGGATTGTTTACGTCATCCCCCCAATATTCGATTGTCGCACGCAGGTATTGCGCCTGAATGAAATCGTCACGCGTACCTTTTGAAAAATATGGCGTTTTTGACTCTGACGACTTTGGATCGAGAAAAACGTTCGGCTGATTGGTGCCCTTATCGATTGCCGGACAACCCAGTTCAGTGAACCAGATCGGCTTGCTCTGGGGTTGCCACGGCGTCGGGTTTGTATCCCTGACGCCACCCACGCGCGCGTGGTGCGCATTCAGCCACCAACCCTTAATATCTTTGTACCGGTAAACCCAATCTTCGCCAAAATTCCCATCGACAATGGGCGAGCGCAATTGTAACGTCCGCGCCTTGGCCGAAGCATAATACCAGTCATACCCCTCACCCCCCGCAACGTTGCCTTTCAAATAGTCGAGCGCGTAAATCGATCCAAATTCCTGATCCAGATGTCCGTCGCCATCGCGCCAGTCAGACAACGGCACATAATTGTCGATACCAATGAAATCAGTATTTGGGTCCGCCCACAAATCATCAAGATGAAAGAAAACATCGCCACTACCGTCGGTCGGTTGATAACCAAAATATTCAGACCAGTCTGCCGCGTATCCCAGCTTGGTTTCACTCCCCAATACTGCGCGCACGTCCGCCAATAGCGCGATCAGCTCGTGCACCGCCGGAAAGTCGTTATTGGTGCCGCGAATTTGTGTCAGACTGCGCATTTCCGACCCGATACAAAACGAGTCAACACCGCCCGCCGCCGCGCACAAATTCGCGTAATGCAAAATAAATCGACGGTACGACCACTCGTTAGGGCCTGAATAGGTGACCGCAGACCCTGAAATCTGAAAATCGTTCGGCGTCGCTGTACCAAAAAACGCCGCGACTTCCGCTGCCGCCGCAACGGTGCCATCGACAGACCCCTCCTGCCCCGGCGCAACACCCAGGGTAATACGCCCTCGCCACGGCATGACCGGTTGATCCGGCGCGCCGCTCCAGGGATCGCTCAGCCCGTTTTGCGTCTGTATGTCCATCAGGATAAACGGATAAAACAGCACCCTTTGGCCGCCCGCCCTGATCGCCGCAATGGCTTCGACGACCGCGGCGTCGTTGGGAGTGCCCCCGTAAACCGGTCGGCCGTTCAACTGGCTGACCACCTTCGCAGTTGCACGCGCCTCACCCGATACTGACCACGGCATGCCGACGCCATCAAGCGCACTCTGCTCGACCTTCGGGCGCAGCGAACACGTCGTGGCGCGCAGATCGTCGCCAAACCAACTGGTTACCAAAGACACCGATTGGCAGCCCGGCACTTCGCGGCGCAGCGTTGCCAGCGACACCTCCAAATCTGTCGCACCGCCAACAGAATTGATGTTGATCGACCGGTTGACGCCCGGGCCGTCATTCACATGCACCGGTGTGGTGGCCAGCGCATATTCACCGGTACCCGGAATAAGCGCCACGCCATGGATATCTGCGCTCAGATCGGAATGTGGCAAGGCAGCGGGTTGCGCTTTACGAAACACTTCAAAATTGAACTGTGGCAAGCGGTTGCCAAACCGGCCCAGATCAAGATCTTCGATCACCACATAGGCGGTGCCGCGATAGGCCGGTGCATTGTCGATCCCTTCCACGGCAGCGATTTTGGCGTCGGCAAGTTGCGTTTCGCTGCCCGTGTAGACGCGCAATGTCAGGCTGTCGGCAGGCAATTCATTGCCGTCGGCCCAGATTCGTCCGATACGGCTGATTTCACCTTCACATAACGCGTAGGCCGCGCTCACCGAATAGGAATACGTGCTGGATTTTGGTCGCGATAAACCTTTGCCCGACCCGCCCGACGTTGTGACAATCTCTTTGAAACGACTGGCCCAGATCACCTGTCCACCCAAACGCATGCGTCCGTAAATGCGGCTGACCGCGTCACCTTCTCCGGCACCGTTCAAGCGAAACCGGTCGACTTTACCTGTCGCGATCGCGTCGCTACCCTGCCCCATCAAACGCTGGTCGATAGCATTACCGACCGTGGCCCCGACAGCACGGCCAATTACTGCGGCACTCAGACCCAGCACCGAGCCGCCGACTGCCGCGCCAAGCGAGGCACCGACCGCCGACAATATTAACGTAGCCATCAACAGATCCTTTCGGGAAAAGAAAACCGCGCGACGATACGCCGTTCCCAGGGGGTCGAAAGCGGGCTTTCCACCACTCCGTGACCACTAAAAGCATGGACAAAACTGGACCGCCTGCCCACTTCGGCAGTTACCCCTACGTGCTTGGCAACGGCGCGGTCATGCATACGAAACAGCACGACATCACCTGCTGCTGGCCGCGCCAACGATTTGCTGCGCAGGTGGCGTCGCGCGGCGCACCACATGTCCTCGGTTTTTGCCGCTTCCGACCAATCGGGCGAATAGGCCGGGATAGCTTCGGGCAAATCGCCGTACAGTTTGCGCCATATGCCACAAAGCAGTCCCAAACAGTCCGCGCCATGGCCCTTGGCGGATGCCTGATGCACATAGGGTGTGCCTATCCATTCACGGGCTTCGCGCAGCGCCGCAAGCGCAATCGGACCCGTCATTGAAAGAAACTGCTGCCAGAGTTTACACCGCCGGTGACAGGATAGGACAACGCCCAGTCCTCACCTGGAATATGCGGAAAACCGCGAAAGTTCTCAAAATTCAGAAACTTCAAGGCGCATGCATCCACCGTTTTTGCACAACCCGCCTCAAGGCGAACCTGATCCCCCACAGCCACGCCACCCAGAATCTCCTGCCAAAGTTCTATCTTGCGCACGTTAGCATCAAACCAGTCACGGCTGATCGTCGCCACGTGCCCGGTACTCGTGCCACTCAGCACCCTTATCGTGCCCTGTTCAAACCATGCTTCTGCAAAACCGGGCAGACTGGAAAAGGTGAAAATCCTGTTGTTTTCAAACCCTTCTACACTCAGCTCAGTTGTGTATCCGCTTTGACTAAGGTCAAACTTGCAGCGTTTGTCACCCAGAACGGCGTTGCAATTTCGGTGAAAGGCACGGCCTTGCGGCAGGTTCAGACTCTCGGTAATTCCGCGCAATTCCGCCTCAAAATGCACGGCACCGCGCTGGATCTCACCAAGTTCACCACGAAACTGCACAATATTCTGGCCGACGTTCTCCCAGTTCACCAGCCATACAGTCACTTTGGCCCCGTCATAAAAACCGGCCAAAATATCTTCTTCACGCAAACTTAAATCGCTAAGCGCCCCTACGGCCTGCGTGTTGTCCACGCTCAATCCCGTCGTTTGCTGAATTGCCGCCGCATCCAGACCGGAACTGGCCTTGAACAGCTCGCCATCAAATTTCAAATCGCGGTCGTGATCGGTGAACCCCTGTTTTAGCCCGCTGCGCCGCTCAAGCAGCCAGCAACGGCACAACGTGGTCGCGCCACTGTTCAGATGGCTTTGTAGCGCATCGCTTACCACACGCATCAGACCCGAACCTCGACCACCGGAACCGTCGGGATTTCCCCGGCAGAAAAACTGGCCACCGACGTTTCCACCCGCGCTGCGTCAAATCGCACGGGGACGTCAAATTCAAACCCGGCCTTGATTTTTACCCCGTCGTCAGGTGGATCAACGAACGTTACCGTACCGCGCGATGTGTCGACATCAAAATGGATCGTTTCGCGCTGCGCGTCGCCGGCCACCGAAACCACCACCGACCCCGCAACCGGCTTGCTAACGGGCCTGCGGTAACTTTCCGGTCCCGACTGATACAGTTTGGACAATTGGAATTTCCGGTTTGAACCGTCGCCGGTCCCGATAATCTGATCACCCGAATTCACGGTTTTTGACGGCGCGCAGGACTTATAGTCGGTCCAGTCTTTCCAGCGGAAACCGTACAATTGTCCGCGCCGTGCTTCAAAAAATCCGATCAGCGTTTCAATGTCGTCCAGCGAGCGCATCCCCACGCCCGCGTCATAGCGCCGCCTGCTGTCCGCCCAGGGCGCGTTCCGTTCTTCAAAACCGTTGGCCAGAACGATGATTTCAGTGCGCCGTTCGGGTCCGCCAACGGATCCGAAACTCAGACTGGCCGGAAATCTAATTTCATGAAAATTCATAGCCTTCTCCCCTCCTATCGGTTGCGCGCACCGCGCCCCAAGGCGCGTGACAACTGCGCTGCGATTTGCGAACGCGAGCGCCTGAAGCCTTCGGCGTCGGGCGTTGAAATATTCATCGTCACATGAACAGCACCACCGCCGCTGGCTGTTACGCCCAGCTTGCCGTCGCCGCCGCGCACCAGAGGCATGATCGCCTCGGGGCCGGCTTCGCCCATCAACCCTGTCCCGCCGCGCATGGGAAACCGCGTTGGCGATGCCACAACGCCACCCCGGGCAAAGGGCTGAACACGCCCCGACGCAAAAGTGGCACCCTGCTCAAAGGGAAGAATCTTTGACACAAACCCCTGCACCCCGCTGCTGATCAATCCACCCAGAGCATTCTGAACCGGTCGCAGCGCTTGCGTCAGTGCGGCGTTCACCATGGACTGGCCAAGTATCCTCAGCGCATCTGAAAGGCGCGCGCCGTCGAAAACCAAACCGTCAAAGGCGCGGCGCAACCCCGTCCCTACCGCACGGGTCAAATCGCCGGTTTGGCGCGACGCGGCGCCCATGACGCCCTGCATCTGCAAAAGCTCGGTACGAAACGCGCTCGACACCGACTGCGCCGTGCCGATGGTCGCCTGCAGATCGTCAACCTGCTGATCAAGACTTTCAAGATCACCACCAAGATCACCCATCAGAAAACTCCTCCTGTGTGTCGCCACGACCTTCAATCCGCCCGGTCCCCACGTCCGGAAACCGCAACATCAAGTTTCTAAAATTATGTCGGCTAAGCGACGAGTCGCTGGCACCGTCCGCGCCCAGCATCATCTGCAATTCCAACGGCGTCAGCTGCCAGAATTCGTGCGGCGTCAGACGCAAAGCCCCCAAACCCGCGCGCATGAGCCCGGGCCAGTCAAACCCGTTCACGGCGAGTCCGGCATGGAAAATGTGACCGCCAACAAACGTGCCGCCACTTGAGCCGCCCCAATAGGGCCGCCCTCTATCGAAGCCGCCAGCAAACTGTCGCGGTCTCCGATCCATCCGCCACCCTGCAGCCCGGCCAGCAGCAATTCGATAATATCGCTGGCCGCGAACTCCGCTTTTTCAAACCGTTCAACCAAAGCCAGCATCGATCCGTCCTCAAGCCGGGCTTCCAGTTTCGCCAAGGCCCCAAGCGTCAAACGCAGCACCTGTGCCTCACCGTCAAGAACAAGCATGACGTCGCCCCTGAACGCGTTCACCATCAGACCGCCGTAAAGCTTAGCGCGCCGGCCGAGGCCATCGACAATTCATAGTTCGCTTCTCCGTCGTGCGTTCCCGCGTATTCAATTGACGTGATCTGAAAAGGCCCTTCCACAATGCCAAAGTCCGGGATGATCACCTGAAAATCCGGTACTTCACCGTCAAAAAAAATCTGCCGTGCACGCTCATCGGTATTTTCATCGCGAAACACACCAGACCCGGCAATACCAGCCGAACGCATTCCCGCTCCACCCAGCAGTTCGCGCCAACCGCCAACGCTTTCCAACGTCGTGACGTCAACCGTTTCGGCATTGAACGTGATCCGACTGGCCCGCAGACCGGCAAAAGTCTGAAAAACCCCGCCCCCCGTAAGATCCACCTTGATCAGCAGATCCTTTCCTTTTTGCGCTACCATGTTGTTATTCCTTTCAAAAAAATACTTTAGATATCTTCAACACGGGCTCTGAACAGCAATTCAATACGCCGCGCATCGGGTGCGGTGCCCCGGCGCGCCCGCGCCCGCAGGTAATCCAGCGAAATCAGTCTGCCACGCGCCAGCGTCAAATCGGCGTCGATCAAAACATCACACACTGCCGCCGCCACATCTTTGGCTGATAGAAATCCTGCCAATGACGAATATATATTCACCGCAAAATCATGTACGGCAGACTGCACCGAAACGTTGGAATGACCGCGCGCGTCCTCAATTCCCAAACTCACATAAGTCGGCGGCAAAACACCACTAGGCGGCGCGTCAAATATGTTGCCGCCAACCAGCGAGGTCAGTGCAACGTCCCCCGTCAACGCCGCAAATACCGCGCTCTGCAGCGCCGAAGAAACCGCATAGGTCATGTGGACAGTTCCTCTTTGCAAAAACACTCCAGATACAATCCCATAGGGTCGTAATCTGATACCGCCGTGACACGAAACACCCGCGTGCCTTCGACAAACCGCTGACCTGCAACGGGGCGCGAAACCGCGTCAACAGGGGCCGCGCGCACAATGATCCGGTACGGCACCAGCGCCACCGACCCGGCACGGGTCGGTTTTTCACGCCCGCTCAGGGCACGTATATCACCCCAAAGTTGCCCCAGTGCAGTCCAGACCTCGCCAAAGCCGCCGCCGCCGTCCGGCTGGCGGAGCACCGATTCCAGCGTCAAACGCCGGTTGAAATTCAAATTCATCATCACGCGTGACCACCCAACAGACGCACTGTTCGGTGGGTCTCGATCAGGGCCATCACGCCAAACGGCATGTGCACAGCGTCGGGCCCCTGTCCCAGACGGTTTTCATAGTAATGCGCAGCCAACAGAAACACAGCCTGCGCCAAATCCACCGGAATATCAGCCCAGGTCAGCCCATATCCCGCGTCAAAAAAGATATCCGCGTGGCCCCCGTCGGGAATGAACGCCAGTTTGCCCGAGCGCGCCATGAGACGCGGGCGCTGACTGTCTTGCTGCAGCCAATAGCTGTCCGTATCCTGAAGCGTCGCCGCCCCGGCGCGATCGGTCACGCTCAGCGCCGTAACCGCCTGCACGGGCGCGATCGGCAACGCTTGGGTTGTGCTGTCGCGCCACTGGGTCACTTGCCAGCTATAACTACGTTGAAAAAGCGCCTTGCCGATCCGGCTTTCGATGGCCGCCATGGATGCACGAAGATAGGCCTCCAGAATAGGATTCTGCGATCCGTCGTCGGTAA
This sequence comes from uncultured Rhodobacterales bacterium, assembly GCA_964588725.1. GTDB lineage: Bacteria > Pseudomonadota > Alphaproteobacteria > Rhodobacterales > Rhodobacteraceae > UBA5972. The sequence goes on along the minus strand of CAZPQL010000043.1, from coordinate 138 downwards.
AACCCGACCCCATCCGCAGATGATCGCCAAATTCCGCGATCGGCAGCGCCGCTGTGGGCGTTGCTCCCAATTCAATCAACATCATACCGGGTCTCCTAAACGTCCGTCCAGATTTCCTAAACGCGTGCGCGCCCGCAT
>CAZPQL010000042.1:0-26420 GCA_964588725.1 uncultured Rhodobacterales bacterium | reverse complement strand
CCTAAGGCGCCCTCGCGAATGCGGATCGGCCGGTATTCTTCGTGGCGTCGCATTTCAGCGGGACCGACGTGGCGCTGGGATATCCACTGAATGATGCGATGGCGGCCATCACCGCAAAGTATACGGTCGCCAACGGCCAGATCCTCGACCACCGAGGGCCCGTGATAGGTTTCAATCAGCGTGCCTTTGGCAAAACAGGTAATGACAATATCGGCGTCACCCGTCCCGTTTGTTGAGGCTACATCTATGACGACCGTATGCTGCAGACCGTCAGAACCAATGTAATTGATCGTGTAGACAGTGCCAACGACGGTATAAGCATCAGGGCCGTTCATGATTGCGTTGGTGATATGGATTGTGTCACCGGAATCAACGCTTTGAAAACTCAGGTTGAAGTCGTCGTTGAAACTGGAAAGATCGGCATATACCTGGTCGTCGCCTCCGGGGCTTTCGCCAGGTTCCGTAGCCGTCCCATTGCCAAAACTAACCAAACTTACGTTGTTCAGGTTGCCACTGTCGGTCAACGTAACGAATGTCGTGTCGCACTGGCTACCGATATAGTAGTCAGTAACTTTAATTGTCCCATCCGTCAGGCCAATGTCAAAAGTATGGGTCGCCATACCGCAAGCATCCTCGACAATTTCACTAAACGCGCACGCTTTGTTGAATTGTCGATAGATTGGAAACAGGAAGTATTGGTGACCGGGTCTTGGTCTTTTTCGGTCGAATTTATGTCAAATTTGAGCCAAAGCTACCAGGTTTGCTATGCAAGCAATCGAGATTATTTGGTCAAACTGATCGGTTAATCCGCTGTCCGCGGCTTTGTCTTTATACCCCGCTACCAATGACGCCGATACTTCCGGCAGGTTTTCGGGGAACTTCAAAAACAGCGCGCGGGCGGCGGTGATCAAGTCCCAGCCTTCGGGTTTGAACCGCGCCTGGGCAAAATCGATACCAAATATCGCCCCGTCGCCGGCGACAATGAAATTCGACATGGCATTGTCGTTGTGCGCCAGTGATTGGACTGTGATTTTGGTGGCGCCCAGAACTTTTTCCTGTTCGGTCAGGACGTCGCTTTTCAACTCGGACTCATACGCCTGCAAATAGGTCGACCAGTCGTTGCTGTCGGGTTTTTTGGGCGAAGCGTTGAACAACGTGGCAAACCATTCTCCTAATTGATGGGCGCGATCGGACAGATTTGCGCCTGTAATGTGATCCGCCATGGATGATCCGTCGATATATTTCATCATCAGCAACCGTTCCGGTTCTGACACAAACATCAAGTCGGGAATGCTAAGACCATTAAAGCCTGTCAAAGCGGTTTTTTCGCGTTCGAATTCTTGGTGGGCGTCATGGCCTTCTGCAAATATTTTGACCACCGCGCGGGCACCCGCGACCTTTGCCAGAAACGTGGTCGCAAGCGCGCCTGATTTTAACGTTGTCATGGACAATTTCGAAGCCCCGTGATCGGGTTTCAGGACCGCTGCGATATGATCGCCCAGCATTTCCAGCGCCAATCTGGTTTCGTCGATGCTCATCTGCCCGCCCCTTTTAGATCATTTTGATCACATCTTTTTCTATGGCCAGCATATATCCCTTGCGGCTTATTGTCTTGATTAAAAGTTCCGACATGAACTGGTTGCCCAGATGATCGCGCAGGCGTTTGATGCGGGTGGCTCCGGCGGCCTCTTCGCAGTCTGCCCTGTTTTTGCCGGTGATCAGGGATTCCAGATCGATTCCGCTGACGAATTCGTCATCCATGCGGGCCTCGCACAGCACTGCCAGTGCTTCGAAAGCGGCCTCGGTCAGGGCAAATTCCATGTTGTTGATGTATACCGCGTGTTCGTCGCGTGCCACGATCAACGAATTAATCTGAATGCCTGCGCGCTCGACTTCGCCCAGACGCCGGTTCATGCCCGCAATGTTTATCAGGAAAACCAGCGCCGAGATCAGAATTGTGGTGGCAAAAACCAGAAGCACAAAAATGACAAATCGATAGGACGCCAATGTATCTGAAAACGCGGTGCCCGATTGCGCCAAAATTTCCAGCAATTTGATTTCGGCGGGCGATGTCAGGTCGTTGTTATCGACGAATATCTGCTCGACCCTGTCGTTGAAAGCATTGGCGTCAGGAAGGTTCAGAAACAGAACTACCGCAGCGATACCGAGAATAGCCAAAATGACGGCCGTGCCGACATAGACGGTCAGATTTCCCCGGTTGAGATAATTACGTGCTTTAGAAGCGGAGGTAGAATCGTCCTGCACTCTGTTTCCTCTGTGCCAGCCCTTCGGGTCCAAACACAGACATAACATTAAGTAGGTTCCAACCGCCAACCTTTATCCTGTTTTGGATATTGCGGTGGGCTTTCTTGCGATTCTTGCATGCGGCGTTGGGCAGCTCGATTACGCCATAATGTAATTTGAGCGGCCCGGCCTTTTTGGCCTTGTAGTCGGCATAGCACGCTGCTTGCGCGGAAGCTGCGCTAAGGCTAAGCGCCCCGGCAATGGCAAGACCGTATATAAGGTGATTTTTCATGGGTTTAGAATGACGCAAATGCACGTGTTATTCAATATCAAGCCCCCGCGTCGCCGACGTTATCACCTATCAACGCTCCGATATTGCCTATCTTTTGCCGTTTGTCGCAAATTTGGTTCACAGCACATCGCCACTCCGGCGGGTGCCACCCGAAATACGAAAGCACCGGGAATTCGTTTGAAACTTGAAAGGACCAGAACCATGACAAACAAAATCATCACAACCATCGCCGCCGCTTCAATCGCACTGACCGGCATGTCCGCAACCTCGGCTGAAGCCGCTGACGCGGGTGACGTATTTGCAGCGCTGGTTGGTATCGCCGCGCTGGCCGCGCTTGCCAACAACGCCAACAGAACTACGACGACCGTCAGTACAACGTCTCACCCGCACACCGGGACAACCCATGTGCACCGCCACAATCCACCCAGCAAGTGTCTGCGCCAGCGCTATGCGCATGGTGGTTGGAAGAAATATTTCAGCCACAAGTGTCTGGCCAAAGTCGGATATGTGGGCAGCCACCCACATTTTTGATCCAAAGGATCAGGTGCCGCTGTAGATCAGAGTAATGAGTTCAGGTTTATCTGGTAGCCAATCAACAGCGAACACTTGGAAGACGGGGCAGTTTCTGCCCCGTCTTTTTTTGGAGCTTTCAAACGGTAATGGCTGACGGCATGATCGCAGTTGCGACAGCCAGGGATCAGAATGCCGGACTTCTGCTTTGAAACCACTGCTATCAACAAAGGTCTGCGAATCGTTGCGGGCGTCGATGAGGCGGGCCGCGGACCATTTGCCGGCCCGGTTTCTGCGGCGGCGGTTATTCTGGATCCTGAACGTATTCCCCATGGTCTGAACGATTCAAAAAAGCTGTCACCAAAGGCAAGACAACATCTGTTTCACAACATTCAAAAGACTTGCGTCGTTTCGGTTGCCAGCGCCTCGGTTTCAGAGATCGATCGTCTTAATATTTTGCAGGCGACTCATCTGGCGATGCGCCGCGCCATTGCCGGATTGCCTGTAGCCATCGATTTGGCGTTGATCGACGGCAACAGCATGCCTGCGGCATTATCTTGTGCAGCGCAGTGCATCGTAAAAGGTGACGGCAAAAGCCAAAGCATCGCCGCCGCGTCGATCGTCGCCAAAGTTACGCGCGACCGCGAAATGCAGCGTCTGGCGCGTGATTTTCCTGGGTATGGATGGGAAACCAACGCCGGATACGGCACCAAAGCGCATATTGAGGCGCTGAAAACCCTTGGTGTAACCCCGCATCATAGGCGTTCGTTCAAACCTATCCACAACATATTGTATCAACAAATTTAATTAACCCCTTGATTCAAAAAGAAATTGACGTGGAATCCTGTTTGAATCATTTTACCCCCAACAAAAAGCGCAGAGCGCATGGGGCAGAGATGACGACCAAGAAGAGTACCAAAAAGCAGCAACCGCTGCCGCTGAACCGGATATTGGCCGGCGATTGCATCGACGTGATGAACGGGTTGCCCGCCAATTCGGTCGATCTGATTTTTGCCGATCCCCCTTATAATCTGCAATTGAAGGGCGATCTGCACCGTCCCGACAATTCCAAGGTCGACGCAGTGGATGACGACTGGGATCAGTTTGCCTCGTTCGATGTCTATGATCGATTCACCATAGACTGGTTAACAGCGGCAAAGCGGCTGTTGAAACCCCACGGGGCCATGTGGGTTATCGGGTCTTATCACAACATTTTTCGTGTGGGCACGGCCATGCAGAACGCAGGGCTTTGGATTCTGAATGACGTGGTTTGGCGAAAATCAAACCCCATGCCGAATTTTCGCGGTATGCGCCTGACCAATGCCCATGAAACCATGATCTGGGCATCCAAATGCGAGAAATCCAAATACACCTTCAATTACGAAGCGCTGAAAGCCCTGAACGAAGGTATCCAGATGCGGAGCGACTGGGTGCTGCCAATTTGTAACGGCCACGAGCGGCTAAAAGATGAAAACGGCGACAAGGCCCATCCGACCCAAAAACCGGAATCACTGCTGCACCGTGTTTTGGTGGGCTCCACCAATCAGGGCGACGTGGTGCTTGATCCGTTCTTTGGTACAGGCACGACCGGCGCGGTCGCCAAAATGCTCGGGCGTGATTTCATCGGAATCGAGCGCGAAGCTGCATACCGAAAAGTTGCGCAAAAGCGCGTCGACAACGCGCGCAAATACGACATTGGCGCGCTGGCCGTGTCAACGTCCAAACGGGCAGAACCCCGGGTTCCATTCGGGCAGCTGGTCGAACGCGGCATGTTGCGACCGGGCGAAATCCTGTCATCGCTAAACGGGCGTCACCAAGCCAAAGTTCGCGCTGACGGCACCCTGATATCCGAAGACACACGCGGATCCATACATCAGGTTGGGGCTGCGCTTGAAGGGGCACCATCCTGTAACGGCTGGACGTTCTGGAGCTTTCAGCGCGACGGCAAAATGATCCCGATCGATCTGTTGCGCCAGCAAATCCGTTCTGAAATGAACCAGTCGGCACTATAATGGACATCAGGTAACAGTGGGACGTTATTTGGCTGTTTCCGGCTCTGAATGGTGGCCTATCTTGTAAGGCGACCAGTCAACCACTTCCGGATAATACATCGCACGCCATTTGCGCACGCGTGGATTCATGCGGCGACGCCATAAGACTGGAATCATCGCCATCACTGTCATGACCGAATAGCCAAACGGCAATTGAGGTGCGCTTTCTTTGGCGTGGTTCTGCAACAGCGGAAAACTCCGGTCTGGTTTGAAATGATGGTCCGAATGACGCTGCAAATTGATCAGCAAAAGGTTCGATACTTTTTTGGCCGAATTCCAAGAATGCTGTGGCTTGCAGTGTTCGAATTTTCCGCCACCAAGATACTTTCGCGTCAATCCGTAATGTTCCACGTAATTGACCAGCTCCAATTGCCAAATAGCCACGAACGCCTGAAACGCGAACAGGCCAATACCGGCCCAACCACCAAGCAAATAAGCCAGAAACAAAAACGCAAATTGCAACGCACCGTAGCGCCAAAACGGGTTGCCTGGTGCCAATACCGGTAGCTGGCGGCGCGCCAGCAACGTTTTTTCAGCGCGCCACGCAGAGATAAAACACTGGTACAAAACGCGGGGGAAAAACCTGTGGAAGCCTTCGTTGTAGCGCGCCGTGACCGCGTCGTGCGGCGTAGCCACGTGTACGTGGTGCACCAGCAGGTGCTCTGATCGAAAATGCCCGTACAGTGCCATTGCCATCAGCAAATCGGCCAACCAGCGTTCGAGACGGCCTTTGCGGTGCATCAGCTCGTGCGCGTAATTTATCCCGATCGATCCCGACGCCACGCCAACGCCAAACATCATGCCGATCCTGGCTGCGCCGCTGAACTGATCGCCACGGGTCAGAACGTAAATCGCGGAAAACACCATTATGAACTGAATGGGAAACCAGATAATCGTAACCAGATGGTACCAGAATAATTTGTCTTCGGGAGTCTGGGGATCGATGTTTCTTAGCTCGAGACCGGCAATATTATCCAGTATTGAAATCATCCCCCATGCATAGAGCGGCACAATCCACACAGTCCAGCCGCCATTGACTAATCCCACCGCCACCAAAGGCACAGTGAGCAGGGATAGCCAGAACGGCAACGCATTTGTGATTCCTGAGACGTCTTTTAGCGGCGGCATGTTGTTCTCCGATAGGCGCTGTACGCAAGGTTTACAGCGTTTTTTGTTTTTCTCAAACCCCGATTAACGCGCCGTTGCGTGTGCATGGATTTTACGCATCAGGCTGGGGAGTGCGGTGATGTCAAAATCCTGTTCTTTTGTAAAAGCGCCCGTCTGCGTTTTGAAATCCTGCGGCACTGTTGCGGTATAAACGGCAATCTCAACGGAAAAATGGGTGAAAATATGGCGGACGGAACCGGGTCGCGCCATCCAATCGGCGCTGAACGGCGGGTTGAATTCGGGGCTGTCGTCCCAGCTTGAACCCGGCCAGCCAAGCATCCCGCCAAGCAATCCGTTTTTGGGTCGCGTTTCCAAAAGCAGCGCGCCGTCGCCGCGACGGGCCACATAGGCAAAACCGTGTCGGTGCGGCCGCTGTTTTTGGGATTCGCGATGCGGCAGTTCATTTTGGGTGCCCTGTGCAAATCCGGCGCAATGAACCCGCCACGGACAGTGCCCGCAGTTCGGGTTGCGCGGTGTGCAGACTGTCGACCCCAAATCCATCACCGCCTGCGCATAGTCCCCCGCACGGCTTTGCGGCGTCAGCGCACCTGCAAGGTCGGTCAGTACTTTCTTGGCCGCGGGTAACGGCGTTTCTACGTCGTACAGACGGGCCATCACCCGTTCAACATTTCCGTCCACGACGGTTTCCGGCTGCCCAAATGCAATGGCACCAATCGCGGCAGCTGTGTAGGGCCCGATGCCGGGCAGGGCGCGAAGTTCGTGATTGGATCGCGGAAAAACGCCGCCATACTGATCGCGTACCGACCGCGCGCACGCCAGCAGGTTTCGCGCGCGCGCATAATAACCAAGCCCCGCCCACGCGGCCATAACCCTGTCATCGTCTGCCGCCGCCAGTTTCAATAGATCGGGCCAGAGTGTCAAAAACCTGGAATAATACGGTATAACGGCCGTGACGGTGGTTTGCTGCAACATAATTTCCGACAGCCAGACGTGGTAGGGGTCAGGGAATACACCCACGCGTGAGGCAGCCGGAGGCATGCGCCACGGCAAAACACGGGCGTGGTCGTCGTACCAGTTCAATAATGTGGTGGATAAATGCGTCAACGCATCACACAATCTTTATGGGTTATTCGATGTTTTCTGGCTGGCAAGATTTCCGTCCGCGCGTAGAATAGCAAGTGAAATAATTCTGGAACACCATGAGCCGCACCGCCGCAAAAACTACGAAACACAAAAAACACGCAAGACACGCGCGTGGTTTCGTTCAGGCCGGCGGTCTGTTGCAGAACAATATTCGCGTCGCGGGCGAAAAGCGTGGATTCGCGCAGACCCGCCTGCTCATCCAATGGGCCGAGATCGTCGGGGCCGCTACCGCCGCTTTGGCCGAACCCGTCAAGGTTTCCTATGGTCGGCAGGGCCTTGGTGCAACTTTGACCTTGTTGTGCACTGGCTCTAACGCGCCTATTGTGCAGGCCGAACTGCCGCGTATTCAGGACCGGGTGAACGCCTGCTATGGCTACGCCGCCATATCGCGCATCGTCGTCACCCAAACCACTGCGACCGGTTTTGCTCAGGCGCCCACGGAATTTGCGGCGCAGCAGGACAGTGGCGCAGCCGCGCCAACCGATGATCAAAAAGACGCGCTGAGGCGTTCGCTTGATCCGCTGGAGAATAAAGATTTGCAGGCGGCGCTTGAAACTCTGGGCCATAACATTCTAACACGTCAAAAAAGTTAAGCCACGCATATGGGCTTGGAAAGGGACAAGTAATGTCACGCAATTTGATACTGGCACTGGCTGCCGTGGCTGCTCTGGCCGCCGGTGGCTATTTTGTTTTCGGACCGGATGAAGCACCCGAATCTGCTAACAACGACACGACAAGCAGCGCCGCTACCGAAACAGTTGCAGAACCGGCAGCGGAAACGGTAGCGCCAGAAAATGAAGACTTACCTGCCATTTTGGAAATGGCCATAGGTGACGCTAACGCACCGGTCACAATTATCGAGTACGCCTCTTTCACCTGCCCGCATTGCCGTAATTTTCACGAGAACGTTTTCGGTGACATCAAAACAAACTTTGTTGACACCGGTAAAGTGCGCTTTGTGGTGCGCGACGTGTATTTTGACCGCCTTGGTTTGTGGGCGTCAATCTTGGCGCGCTGCGGTGGTCCGGAGCGTTACTTTGGCATTGCCGACCTGATTTACCGAAAACAAGGCGAATGGACCCAAGGCGAAGACAGCGCCACGATTACCGCGAACCTGCTGCAGTTGGGTCGTCTGGCCGGTATGAACGACGCCGAAATGAACACATGCCTTCAGGATGAAAACAAAGCCAAGGCTCTTGTGGCCGCTTATCAGGAAAATACAGCGCGCGACGGCATCAATTCTACGCCGTCATTTTTGATCAACGGCAAAAATTATTCGAATATGCGCTACGAGGAATTTGCCGATATAATCAATGCTCTGGTCGATGGCTGATTAGTTCAGGCAGGTGGCATGATCCCCGCCTTCTTGATCAACAAGTCTACCAAAGCGCCCGTGTCGCCAAAAACCATCCGCACCGGCAACGTCAGAACCTCGGTGCGCAAGTCTATCGGCAGACGCACGGCGTCTTTTTCAGTTGTCACCAACTGCGCGTCCAGTGCAAAAGCCTGATTTTGCAGGCGGTGCATGAGTTGGGGCGTCAATACCTGATGGTCCGAAAGTGCCTCGGTTTGAACTACGTCAGCACCCAGTGACTGCAGCGTCGCAAAAAACTTTGCCGGGCGGGCGATACCGGCGAAGGCCAAAACTTTTTGGCCACGCCAAACCATACCTGTATCCAGCGGTTTGATTTCGCCATGCATCACCTGACGGCCTGAAAGCCGGATTTCGTCGTTGCTGAATTCGGAAACACGATCAGAATTGCCCACCAGTAAGACAATGTCGGCACGCGCCACCGCATCGGCGACGGATTCGCGCAGCGGGCCAGAGGGCACCACCCGTCCATTACCGAAACCCGTCTGCGCATCAACGACCAATATGGATACGTCCTTGGCCAGACCGGGGTTCTGAAACCCATCGTCCAACAAAATAACGTCGGCTCCGGCATGGGCTGCCGCCTGCGCACCCGCGTGGCGGTCCCGTGATACCCAGGTATTGCAAAAAGCGGCCAACAACAGCGGTTCGTCACCAACCTGCCGCGCAGTATGGAAACGTTCCTGCACCAGAGTTGGCCCCGGCAATGATCCCCCGAATCCGCGGGTCACCACATGGGGGGAATATCCCTTGTCTTTTAAGAGCGCCACCAACGCCATCACCGTTGGGGTTTTGCCGCTGCCGCCCAAAGTGGCGTTTCCCACGCAAATGACCGGTACACCAACCCTGCGCCATGCACCACGTGCCAACCTGCGTCGGGTTTGCCATTTCCAAATCATCGACAAAGGCCACAACAAGGCGGCCAGACCGCCCGGTCGCGTCGGTGAGTTTTGCCAGAACTCAGGCGGCTGCATCGGAATTATCCGCATCCGGCAGATATTCAAGCAGTAGTTTCAGCGCACGGTCGGTCACTTCCGCACCGCTGGACGACACGCTCCAAGCCGCGTGCGCCATTGCCGCTGCCTTTTCAGGTGAAAGGGTTCGGGTCACCGCCGCCGCGAGCTGTTTTGTCGAACGGACTTCGACAGTTGCCCCCGCGTCGGCCAGCTTTTCGTATATATCGGCAACTTTTTGGATATGTGGACCGTGAATTATGGCGGATCCAAGCGCTGCGGGTTCAAACGGGTTGTGCCCGCCGATATTGGCCAGTGAACCACCCAGAAAACACACCGGAGCCAGCCGGTACCACAGGCCCATTTCGCCCAGAGTATCGGCCAGATAAATTTGTGTGCTTTGGTCTGGAACTTCGCCTTTGGAACGCACTTTAATTTTCCAACCGTCCTCGGTCAGCATTTGCGCGACTTCCGGGCCACGTGCCGGATGTCGCGGAGCAATTATCAACAGCATCCTTTGGGTCGACCGTGCGGCGGTCCTGTGGGCTTTGGCGGCGATCAATTCCTCTCCGTCATGGGTCGAGGCCGCCAGCCAGACCGGACGAGACTCTAATTGGCTTGCCAAACGCAGGCGCTCGGACTCATCAAAGGGTAGGGCCGCCGATCCCTCTTTCAGTGTGCCGACAACGTCCATTCGGCTGCGCGGCATTCCAAGCCTGTGCAGGTATTGCGCCGTGTTTTTGTCTTGCACCAAAGCGAAATCAAACCGTTGAAGCAGCGACGCGGAGAAACCCGGAAACCAGCGCCACGCGCGGTGTGTTCGCTGTGAAATCCGGGCATTGATCAAAATCATTGGCACCCCCCGCGCACGTGTGCGGGTGATCAGGGTTGGCCACAGCTCACTTTCGGTCCAGACCGCCAAATCAGGGTGCCAGAAGTCCAGAAACCGATCAACCGCATCCAGTGTGTCCACCGGCACAAACTGGTGAATCGTGCGCGCAGGAAGACGCGTAGCGATCAGCGCAGCTGACGTTGTCGTTCCGGTTGTCACCAAAAAATTCAGATCGGTGCGCCGATCGCCTAAGCGCCGGATGAGTTCCAGAATAGACAGCGATTCGCCAACCGAGGCCGCATGGAACCAGACCAGATGACCGGAACTGCGCGTCTTGTCCGTGGTTCCAAAGCGTTCGCTGATACGGTCGGCGTCTTCTTTACCTTCTTCTTGGCGGGCATCAAGCCGCCGCTTTGCGTATCTTTGCGCGCGGGCCGAAAAGGCAAGATAGACCGCCAAACCGATAGAGTGCCCCATGACCCGTCGCCCCTTTAACTCAGTTCTTCGGTGGGGCCCGCCGGGAGTTCCTCGTCGCGCAGCCGGTGCAAGTGCGCAATGAAATAGCGGGCGTGGGCATTATCGACCGATTTATGCGCTGCACCCTTCCACGCGTCGTATGCCGCCTGATAATTCGGGAAAATTCCGACGATATCTATATTGTCCGGATCGCGAAAAGCCTTGGACTCGGGGCTTTTCAATTCACCACCAAAAACAAGATGTAGACGTTGTGCCATGTGTGCCTTCCTGCGTGACGATCGGACATTACTGTATCGGTGCGGTCTAGCGCCAAAATTGCGCTATATCTAGAGTCTTTCCACGATCCTGTCGTGGAGAGGGTGCGCCGCCGCAATAACACCAGCGGTCTGCGGGTGGGCATTGTTAAATCTTAGTGGCGCGCGCAATCTGTCGCTGACCACCGCACCGGATTCCTGGCACATCAGCACACCCGCGGCGATATCCCATTCCCACGCGTCGCGCAGCGTCAGCATGGCGTTAAATTCGCCGTCGGCGACAAGGCACATACGGTAGGCCAGCGAAGATCTGAAATGTCTGTCAAAGGGCGGTACGCCACCCTTCCACAGATCCGGGTTCATTTGCGACTTTGCGGCTAAAACGCGGGCGCTTTCAATATGCTCCACGGTGGCGCAGTTTATTCGTTCACCGTTCAAATACGCGCCGTGACCGCGACGAGCGACGTATGTTTTGTCAAGCAGCGGCAGGTAAACCACAGCAACTGTAATCTCTCCGTGATCGGCAACAGCCAAAGAATGTGCGAACGTGGTACTGCCATTGATAAAAGAACGCGTCCCGTCGATAGGATCGATAATGAATACCCGTTCACACGACAGCCGGTTGGTACTGTCTTCGCTTTCCTCTGATAACCACCCGTAATCCGGTCGGCTGGACGTCAGCTCGGCGCAGAGCATTTTGTTGATCTCGAGGTCAGCCTCGGTCACCGGGCCCAGACCGCTGCCTTTGTCCCATATTTCCGGCGACGATTTGAAGTGCCGCCGCGCAATTTCGCCGGCCGCCATAGCTCCGTCGCGCAGAAGCTCCAGATCAGACACCGGCAATAGTCAATCCTTCGACTAAAAGACTGGGAACGGTTCGGGAAAGATGCGCGCGCGCGTCGTTGGCCGGTACAAGCGTACGTAGCATTTCGTGCAGGTTTCCCGCGATGGTGCATTCATTGACGGGGACGGTAATTTCGCCGTTCTGTATCCAGAATCCCGTCGCGCCACGCGAATAATCGCCGGTGTTTGGATTGATCGTTGCACCGATCATCGACGTGACCAGCAGTCCCGTACCCATGGTTTCAATCAGGTCCTCGCGGCTGGCAGTTCCTTGTGTCAGCGCCAGATTGCCTGCCGAAGGTGTTGGTGGCGAAGACGTTCCCTTGGCGGCGTTGCCCGTGCTGTTCAGTCCGAGTCGCCGCGCAGAGGCCAGATCGAGCGTCCAGGTTTTCAGCACGCCCTTGTCGACAATCAAACGCCGTTGGGTCGCCAGCCCTTCGGCGTCAAACGGTTTGGATCCGGATATGCGTACCCGTAAAGGATCCTCTGTCAAAGAAAGTTCCGCAGGTAAAATTCGTGTGTCCATGGCATCGCGCAACCAACTTGCGCCGCGTACGATTGCCGCGCCGTTGATCGCTGACATGATGTGTCCGATCAGCGACGACGAAATCCGTTCGTCAAATAGTACCGGATAAGCCCCTGTCGGCGGGCGCCGGGAATTGAAACGCGCGGCGGCACGTTCTCCGGCCAGACGGCCTATCGAAGCGGCATCGGGCAGATCGCTTTGAAAGACCCGTCCTTCACCGGCATAATCACGCTCCATTCCCAGACCTTCACCGCTGATGGCCACACAGGAAACAGACCGCGACGTACGCCTGTAACCGCCGTCAAATCCATTCGAGCCCGCAATATGGATGTCGCGCGACGAATATCCGGCGCTGGAACCCTGCACCTGCGCAACACCTTTGACGCACTGAGCGGCATCCTCGGCAATCAGGGCGTCGTTTTCCAATTCTTTGGGCGATGGCTCGTTCGCCGGATCGCAGAGTTCAAGCGCTTCGACGTCCCAGTTTTGCGCCAGTTGATCCACGCTCGCCAGCCCGACAGAAGGATCGTCGGGGGCTTCACGGGCCATGGCCACTGCCCGTTGCGCCATTTCGGTGATGGTCTCCGGCCTGAAGTCGGACGCGGAAACACAGGCTTGTTTGCTGCCAAGGATTACCCGCAGTCCCAGATCGATGCCCTCGGACCGCTCGGCGTGTTCCAGTGTTCCGTTCAAAGTTTCGATGGAAAGCGCGCTGCCCGAAACCACCATAGCGTCGGCGTCATTTGCGCCGGCCAACTTTGCTGCGTGCAGCAGAGATTTGGACAGGGTTTCAATATTTGTAGTCATTCAATGCGTCCGGTTGGTTGTCTGTCTCATTCAGGTAAGTCACCCGGGAGACACCTGCAAGTCAGCGGCCATAAACGAAAAAGGCGGCACGCGAACGCGCCGCCTTGATCGATTGAGGTATACGGTTCACCGCAGGCGTTGACCGTTGGCCATTACCGCGCCTTCCGGAGTTAGCTCGATCGTCGATACAAAATGATCGGCGCTGTCACCGGGCTTGGCAAATGCACCCAGCATCGCGCGAATGCCGAGCGCCGCGTCGGCAGGGACAAGCCGCATTTCGATCAGCTTATCCATCAGCCCAAATCCGCCGCGAAGAGACAGATCAACCGACCCTATGGGTTGCGGAATACCGTCAAATGTTTCCAGATTGTCATTGTTGAAAGTGAACGCGCCCTGACCGGTCAGTTCGGCACCGGCAGCGGAAACCAGCAATTCGTTCAGGTTCAGCGAAACAGGTTCGGCGGGCGGTCCGCCCAGCGAAATGATTTCGCCGATGTTCATCAGGTCAGCCAGAATATTATAGGTGCCGCTGACGTCAATCGCCGCTGTCACAGGATCGTGGGGCAGTTTTCCAGTTGGATCGAATATCCCCCAAATTTCTTCGTTGACCGCGATACCCCGCAGCGCCGCAAGAAAAGTAAAGGCCACCGGCTGATCAGATTGCGCCAGCGGCGCGTTGATATCCAGTGCGATTTCATCGTATTTCAGGGTGACCCTGGGAAATGGAATTGCAGAAGACACAGCGTTGATCACCGCGTCGCGTTCGTAGAAACCATAAGCGAATTCTTCCGGCGTGACGCTGATCAATCCGCCCGCGGACCCAAGTGTGCCGTCGACAGCGCCGTTGTCACCATCAATATCAAATGCGAAATCAAAGGCTATCGGACCCGTGTTGACGTCTATGCCACCGTTTACGTCCGCCAGGGGATTTTTACCGGAACCGATCATCGCCTCGATGTCGCTTAGACCCACGAAATTGGCGTCAAACGTCAATTCAAGATCTTCCATGGTCAGCGAACCGTTTACAAAGCCGTCATCCCCTGGGGGTTTGGCATCGAAACTCAGTTCAAATCCGCCTATGGCGTAACTGCCCTCAACGCTGCGTTTAGAGCCTTCCAGCTTATCCAGACCGTAACTCGCCGTCAGATTTTCCGCACCCAAAAACAAGCCTGCCTCTATCTGCAAGGGGCCGACATTGATGTCATCAATTGAAAAACTGGATGCATCAGCTGATATGTCGAGCGTCAGTTCGTCAAGCGAACCCGACACTATTACGGATGTATTGGCTTGCTCGGTGTGGCCTTTGACCACCACCTCCATACCAGGCTGCGGCATTGCTGTTGCCAAAATCTCGGATCGTGGTGACAGTGTAATCTCGACTGCACCACCGACTTCGCGCAGACGCAGCCAGTCGATCGTCGCTGTGAGCTGCCCCTCGGGAAGTGTAGAGACAGCGCTGAGATTGCTGATCACCAGCGTGTCACCGTCGCGTTCCTGCGATCCGATTTCAATTTGCTGCCCAAAGCCCTCGCTCATGGCGATCCACTCGTCCAGCAATTCCTGCGCGGAAATCTCTGCAACGGCGGGCATCGCGAAGGCCGATACGCTTAACGTGACTAATGAATATTTCAGAAAGTTTTTACTCATGACTGTTCTCCCAAAAAAAATGTCGAGACCAGCATCCGTGTTTCACGGGCGCGGGTCAAGTTTAACCATGCAACAGGCGAGTTCCCGCTTGCATAGGTCGCAGTCTCGCGCTTTTAGTGCGCTGGTAAACTGGGCGAGGCGCTTATGAATTGGTCACCTGACAAAACCGAAGTCAAAAGCTGGAACGAATGGGACACCCTGCGCCATGTGATCGTTGGCCGCGCCGATGATGGGCACATCCCGCCGAACGAACCGGCGCTGGAGGCCAAAGTACCCGAAGACAGCGACATGCGGGGCACTTGGGGGCGGCGTCCGCAGGACACCATCGACCGCGCCAACGAATTGCTGGATAATTTCGCCGATATGCTGCGCAAACGTGGCCTGCGTGTGGACCGGCCAACCTCGATTGACCACGCGGTCGCCGCCACCACGCCGGATTTTCATACCGACAGCCAGTTTGGCTGTATGCCGCCGCGTGACGTGTTGCTGACCGTGGGCCGCGAGATGCTGGAAGCCACCATGAGCTATCGCTGCCGCTGGTTTGAATATCTGAATTACCGCCCGTTGATGCAGCAGTATTTCAACGAAGACCCGCGTTTTCGCCACGAGGCGGCGCCAAAACCCCGCCTGACCGATGCGGATTATCACAAGGATTACCTGTCAGACAAAATCGGTGTGGAAAAGCGCCTGCAGTGGGCTGCCGAAAAGTTCTTTGTGACAACCGATGAAGAGCCACTGTTTGACGCCGCTGACGTTTTGCGCTTTGGCCGCGATCTGGTGGTGCAGCACGGGTTTACCACCAATCAAAAGGGCATTGAGTGGCTGGCGCGTCACTTTCCCGATCACCGCGTGCACGCTGTTAATTTTCCCGGTGATCCTTACCCGATCCACATCGACGCCACTTTCACCCCGCTACGCCCCGGCCTGATTGTGAACAACCCGCAGCGCCGTCTGCCCAACGATCAGCGCGAAATGTTCACCCGCAACGGTTGGGAAATCGTCGATGCCGCGCAGCCTGCGCATAATTCCCCGCCGCCGCTGTGTTATTCCTCCACCTGGCTCAGCATGAACGTACTGGTGCTCGACCCCAAAACCGTCTGCGTTGAAGCGTCCGAGGTCTACCAGATGGAGCAGATGGACAAGCTCGGCATGAACGTAATCCCGGTGCCGCTGCGCGACGCCTACGCCTTTGGCGGTGGGCTGCATTGCTGCACGGCAGATGTTTACCGCGACGGGGAGTGCGAGGATTATTTTCCGAAAGAGCGGGCAGAAATCTAAATCTTGGCTTGGCAATTTATACAAACTAGGTTAGCGTAAGTTATCGATAAAGCTCTTGACTCTTTGCCTTTTTGTTGATAGCGGCCGCAGCTTGACTGCGATTCTTGAAGGGAAATCGGAATGCGGATTTCTGGTTTACTTGATTGGCTTACTTTTGCGGACTATTTTGCTGCGAAAGACAATGCCACAAAAAATATTGTTAAGAAACAGACCAGAGGGAACGTTTTTTCCCAAAAAGGTTGGTATATGACAACCAACATGCTTGAAAAAATTTCTAAGCAGTCCGACAGAGCGATTCAGGGGCTTAAGAATAAATTGTCGAAAACTGCATAGGCTTTGTCTTGCAATGGAATTTGCTAATTTGGAGGGGGGTATTGCCGCTGTACTTGATGAGTGGAACAAAGCCGAAAACGCGATTAAGAAGGCTGAACAAGTTAACGGCGAAGTGATCAATCCGGCAGTTTACGAATTGCGATATGCTGGCAGACGTTTGGTCGAGGCGTTAGCCGAAAAAGATAATGATCCTGACAAAGCAATTAAATTGCTAGGCGACGCGCATTTTGACTGCTGTCGTGCACGTCATGATGCCATCGACGCTGCCACCGCCAAAATTTCTTCAGATTTGGACATTGCGACAAATAAAATTGGCGCGCACAATATTCTCACCTATTTCCCTGAATGGCGGGATTTGGCTCAAGAATTGATTCAAGTAAGGGAATTAATTGCAAATTCGAGAGAACATCGAAACGACCGCGACAAAATCTACAATGTTCTTCAAAACGAAAATCTCGACTGGATAGTTCAAATCCACAGCCAGTTTAAGGCGAATGAACAAACAATGGTATTGGCGGCAAGAGGAGAGCGTCGAAAATACTTTGGCGGCATCTTCGTCGGTATTCTGGGTATTTTGGTTGGAATTTTGATAGCACTAATCGCTTAGTCTGCAATTTAGGCTGTTGGTGTCCAAAAACTGATGATTCGAGCAGATGGACAAGCTCGGCATGAACGTAATCCCGGTGCCGCTGCGCGACGCCTACGCCTTTGGCGGTGGGCTGCATTGCTGCACGGCAGATGTTTACCGCGACGGGGAGTGCGAGGATTATTTTCCGAAGGGGTAAGGTTATTGTGAAAGCGTCGGCGACGCCGCGTCTATTGCGTAATCCGGACGGCCAGCCGCATGAGCGGTCGGTTGACGAGCGATACAATCAGAAAGCCAAGCGGCCAGCCGATGAGAATACCCGACGCCCACGCCCACAGCCATTCGGTCGTAAACCCGAGCGCGAGGAAGGGAATGAAGCCCGAGAAAATCGTCGCCATCAATCCCGAAAGCAGGATGCCAAACACGATGTGGGTCCGTTTGCCGCTTGCCAGTTGCGGCGCGTTGGTTTGAGCAGTCATTGCATTTCTCCTAAGCAGTTGCCGGTCACGCGACTGCGGTTGCTTCGATTTCGATCAAAAGCTGGGGGTACGCCAGACGCGACACCTCAACAGCAGTTGAGGTGTGTTGACTTCCAGCTTCGTTGAGACGGATCAAATTCATCGCATTTTGCGAAAATAGTTCCATGTCCGTGGTCAGAAATTTGAGTGCCACGATATCGGCGGGTGTCATATTCGCACCGGTCAGAACGGTCTCGATATTGTCGATAACCTGATTGATTTGCCCGGCCATGTCGCCTGCACAAACGACGTTGCCGTCTCCGTCAAGCGAAGTCTGGCCGGAAATCCAAAGCGTTCGCGTGGCGCCGGTAGCCTCAACTCCCTGCTGATAGCCAAACTTTTGCTGCCACGTCCAAGGGTTTATTGTTTTACGTTGCATATTGGTCTCCATGTTTGTTGCGTTCGTGCCATTGCCTCAGTCGGCCAGCACCCCAACCCCTTCGAGAATTGCATTGGTAAGATTTGCGCCAGTGAAATTTGCGCCCTCGATTTGCGCGTTGGTCAGGTTCGCCTCTTCAAAGTTTGCGCCTTCAAGGTTTGCACCCTCGAAAATGGCCCCTTCCAGATTCGCGCCCGCGAAGTTTGCACCCTCCAGATTGGCCCCTTCAAAATTCGCTCCTTCCAGATTGGCCGCTTCAAAATTCATCCGCGTTGTCAGATCGGAGCGTGCCTGCATCATATTTTGTGCGGGTTGGCCGCGTGATAATCGGGTTTGTGTTGTCGGTTCCATTTTGTCTTTCCATTAGAAACACCGGAAACTGCTGTTGTATTCCGGCCGTTGTGTAGTTATCAGAAACAGAACAGTTTTGTCCTATTTCGCTCATGAGTGTGATATAGGACATATAAGAAAGATATGCAACATAAATGTCCGATAAAATTGACCCGCCCCCAAAGCCACCTCAAAACTTGGGCGATCCACGTATCATAAGAACCCGACAATCCGCGATGCAGGCCGCGCTAGAGCTTGTCGCCGAAGGCGGCTTTCAGGCGTGCAGTTTTGAAACCGTGTCGGAACGGTCCGGAATATCGCGCAGCACCCTGTATCGGCATTGGGAAGATAAGTCGAAACTGCTCAAAGAGGCATTACGCGGGCAAATCGTTCAGAGAACTGCGCCTGACACCGGCAATCTGCGCGACGACATGCTTTCGGCGATGCTTGATCTTGGACATGCGCTTAGTGAGACCCCCTGGGGCAATATGGTGGCTCAGCTTATGGCCGCCGCCGCAGTGGATGCCGACGTGGCGGAAATCCAACAGGCCGCCGCAGAATATCACGCAAGCGTCGAAACCGAGATCATAAGCCGTGCGATAATTCGGGGTGAGTTGTCAAAAGACGTCGACGCAATACATACGGTTTTGCTGTTTTCAGCTCCGATATTCTACCGTCACCTGTTCTATCGGCAATCAGCAACGGCAAAGTGGATCACGGTGCATGTGGACAGGACCGTTGGGCTTTTGACTGGAAAATAGCCACGTGGATTTGTACCGACATCTCAGCATCGGTGACCGGTCCACGCCCAAAGCCGACTTTTCAGACTCTAAGTTTGGCAACCACAGAGTCCCGGCTGGCATGGCGAAAGGGCAAACCCGGCGTGCACGTCATTCCCTTGGACCGGCGCGACGCCTGCGCCTTTGGCGGCGGGCTGCATCGTTGCACCGCAGGTGTGTACCGCAAAGGCGCGTGCGAAGACTATTTTCCGAAGGGGCAGATTTGGGAAAACCTCAGTACAAAATCTTTTCGAAAACTCTGTCTTGTTCGCCCCAACCGTATCGGCGCACCGGTTCAGATTGGCGTCTATAACCTTGCCGGTCATCATTTTCATCACGGTTTGACCCAATAACCATCCGGGCAGGCCGTATTTCTCGCGATAATCGAAGGCCCGCGTGACCCTTGCGCGCGTCGTCCAGCGGCGTGATCGCAGTTTCCGCTTCAAGCCAAAGCAACGCCGACACACCTGATGGTGGGTTGAATAGTTTTGCTCCGGATGTGAGTGTGACTGCGCCACACAACGGGCTGAAACCATGCGTTCGCTACTCAACAAAACCGTTCTGATCACGGGTGCCGGTCGCGGCATAGGCGCCTCCGCCGCGCGTACCTTTGCTGCCGCCGGTACAAATGTCGTTTTGATGTCCCGTTCGCCCACGCAAATTGACGGTATGGCGCGCGAAATCACGGCGGAAGGCGGCAAAGCCATTTCAATCGCAGGCGACGTCAGCTGTTTCAGCAATATGGTCGGCGCTGTTCAGGCTGCCTTGGACAGCTTTGGCGGACTGGATATCCTGATCAACAACGCCGGAATCATCGACCCCATTGCCCATTTGGTTGACGTAAACCCCGATGAATGGGGGCGTCTGATTGACATCAATGTCAAGGGGGTGTTCCACGCCATGCGTGCCGCTCTGACGCACATGAAATCCGGCGGCACAATTATCACCGTGACCTCTGGTGCCGCCCATAACGCGCTGGAAGGGTGGAGCGCTTATTGTACTTCCAAAGCCGCAGCCGCGATGCTGACCATGGCTGTGCACAAAGAACACGCCGCCGCGGGAATTCGCGCGCTTAGCTTGTCGCCGGGGCTTGTCGCCACCGAAATGCAGGTGAAAATCCGTGCGTCTGGGGTGAACCCGGTCAGTCAAAGCGATCCCGCCACCCACCGTTCGCCGGAAATCATCGCCAAAGTTTTGCTATGGATGTGCACGCAAGACGCCGACGATTACTTGGGCAAAGAGGTGTCGTTGCACGACGAATCCACCCGCCGAAAGATAGGTTTTCCCGTTGATTGAGCTTGAAAAACACAGCGCGCGGTGGACGATCACCTTGAATCGCCCCGACAAGGCCAATGCGCTTTCGCAGGCCATGTTGGAAGACGTGGACGCTATTGTCGCCAAAGCCGCCGTCAGCGAGATCAGGGCATTGATCATTACCGGCGCAGGCGAACGCGTGTTCAGCGCGGGCGCGGATCTGGAGGAAGCGCGCAACGGGCAAAACATTACGAAAAGCCCGATCTGGGAACATCTTTCGGCCCGTATTGCAGCGCTGAACTGTCTTACGATTGCCGTGCTCAACGGTACGCTGGCGGGTGGCGCGTTTGGTATGGCGCTCGCGTGCGATCTGCGCATCGCCGTACCAAGTGCCAATTTCTTTTATCCGGTTCTGAAAAACGGGTTTCTGCCGCAACCTTCGGACGTCAAACGATTGCGGGCCCTCATCGGTCCGGCGCGTACCAATTTGATTTTGCTGGCTGGTCAGAAATTGAAGGCAGAACAGGCATTGCAATTTGGGCTGATCGACCGGATCGCCGTGCGCGGCGAAATTCCACCGATACTTGATGATCTGACCGCAGACGCAGACTCTGCTGATGCCGCCACGCTTCGCGCAATCAAAGCCATGTGCAAGGGCTGATGCCCCTCTTATTGGTCTCAATATCCCCGCCGGAGGCATCGGGTCTTTCAGCACCCCCCGCGGAGGCGCTGATTATTCCTGCCGCGCCAGATATGCGTCGGAAAAATCGACTTTCAGATTGACCCAAAGCGGCAAATGGTCCGATCCATGAAAGGTTCGCCATTCATCCAGATAATAGTCCATCAGCCCGACGTCGTCGTCTTTCAGAGACAGAAAATCACTGATTTTTTCTTTGTTTGACGCGATACTTTTGCGGTGTTTTTCCTTTACGCTTTCTGTGCGCGCGTTGGGAATTTTCTTCCCGGACTCCGCTATTTTCTGATTCAGTCTGACAATTTTTTCGTCCAGCGTCACCCGCAGCGCATCGCGATAGGACTGAAAATCCTCGGCGCGGTAAATGCTTGCAAAGAAGTCCAGAACGCCGTTGCTTTGGTCAGGAATCGCCACGCGTATATGATCGCTTTTAGACATGAACGAAATCTGATCATAAAATTTCGTCTTAAGCATATTGGAACCGGTGCGGTTCTGAAACATCGTGAATCCGGCATCAGCAAGCGCGTTGGCGCCTTTGCTGTCGCCGAGCTTGATATTGAAGTCACCGACCAACACGTGATTGCTTTCGTCTTTTTTCGCGCGTTTGGCCAGAAATCTGGCGACGGCGCGAATTTCGGCCACGCGGCGTGCATAAAGCGCGCCGGTGTCTTTGCCAAAATAGATGTGCACGGTTGAAAACATGAACCGGAACCAACCGGCCTGAAACGAACACATAAAAGGTGTGCGCGCGAACTGCCGCTCTTTGTTGCGGTCCTCGATAAGTCCGCTGTCCGGCAGCACCAATTCACCGGCTATCCCCAGAAAGCGAATTTTCGCGGTGTCAAAAATAAATCCCAACCGTTCGCCATTGCCGCTGACGCCTTCGGTTTTGTCGGTTACGATGTAGTCGTAATCCGGCCCCAGAACGTCCATCAGGCGATCAAGGGGCGCGAGGTCCTCGCAGATTTCCTGCACCGCGAGAATATCAAAGCGCGCTATGATTTCAGCGATGTAAAGCAAGTCTTCGGCGGTGCGGTGACCGTTGCCAAATCCATTGCTGTCAAAATTACGAATATTCCACGTCCCCATTACAAGCGTGTCAGATCGCGTTTTGACGGGCATTTCGGTTTCAAGCAGCGCCCGCAATCGCGCCAACCCCGCCAAAGTGCGGCCACGCATGGCAGGTGTCATGCTGTTGAGGGAACTGTAACTGGGCATAGCGAATTTCCCTGCTAAATCACGTCAACTGCTCCGGGCTTTGCGGCTTTGTCCAATATCAGCTTGTCGCCCGCCGCCACGACTTTTTGGATTTCGCGCACGGCGTCGTCACCAAGATAACCATTCTCGGGCGCGTTTTTGATCAACTCCAGTGCCTTGTCCCGCGCCATGTCAAAGGCTGTGCGCCGGTTCGATTTTTCATAATCATCGCGACCCAGACGTAAAAACACATCCGGCTGGTGCTGAGTACGGCACCGGTCAAGCGTATGACCGCTGTCCAGAAAATGACCACCGGTGCGAATGTTCGATACTTCTTGCCAGTTCAGGGTGTCCTCGTTCACGACAGGCGGTTCAATAAATTTTCGCAACATGGCGCCGATTTCGTTGTCGAGCACGGCCTGAACCGGTGAAAACACCGTGGCGCATTCCAATTGGCCGATACCGCCCAGAATATCCGCGCCGGACAGTACAATCGTTTGTGCCAACATGGCACGTTCGGCCATGGATTGCACATCCAGATCGGGTGTATCGGACCCGGATCCGTATGTGTGCGTAGGCAGACCAAACCCATGTTTCATCAGCTGCACCGCCATGCTGGCCGATTGCAGAGACTCAGGACAGGATTGCAGCGCGGACCCCGTGCGCATGTCCAGCGTGAACATCAGCGGCGTTGCGATGACAGGTGTGCCGGGAGCCAGAACATGTGCAATAGTCAGCATCGCCAGAATTTCGGCCGAGGCCATCAAAACCATGCCCGCCGACGTCAACGGCGCGGTTCCCCCTGCCGACGGCAGCGAACAGGCGTGGATCGGCATGCCATATCGCCCGGCTTGAATGATCACTTCGGTGTCCATGAATTTGAACTCCAACGGAGAAAACGAACAGGTGATCACGCTGGCTGTGGGTGCCGCCCGCATGGCGTCTTCCCCACCGGCGGCAATCGCCGCAATTTCCATCAGGAACTGCACGTTGTCCTTGCCATAGGGTTGCATCCAGTTGTGCTTGTCCGTGTGCTGCACCATTGTCCCGAACGAGTGAATATCGGCGGTGATCTCGGGCACTCCGGCCACGAACGGGTGTGCCACAAAACCGACCTGATCCAGCCCCGAACCAATCGCGCCGATCTCAGCGACTGCTTTCAGGTCAAGGTCGCGATATACAGTTGTCTCGGGGTCCACATAGCCGTGCGCACCTGTGCCTGTGCGCATGATGAACCCGCCGTCAGACCGGGGCAATTGCACCGCTTTTCCGGGCGACCTGCCGTGAAGCGAAACTTCTTTGGGGGCTTGCGAAAGCGCCGCTTGCACCAATTCGCGTGGCAACAAAAGCCTGTCCGCCTTGCCGCCCGGTTTGGCACCGGCTTTTTTCAATGCGGCAATCGCCTTGTCGTGGATCACCACCACGCCATAGTCCGCGAGCAGGTCAAGAGAGCGCTTTTTCAACTCGGCGATAGCGCCATCATCCAGAAACCCAAACCGGGGGCGCGCAAGCGTCTGGTCAAGCAGCCGGAACACGTCGGCACTGGCCCGGGTTTTACGCGGTGCCCCCCGACCCCGGCGTTTTACCGATGCGCTTTGTCGTCTGTTTTCCACAACATCCTCCTATTGAATTAACTCAGGGATATTATGGCACACACCTTTTTTTGCTCACTGCCTGCCGACTTGAGCGCGCTGATCGTAGGCGCGTCGACCCGCAAGGTCAATCGCCGCACTTCTTCCTTGAACTATTACAGAATGGCAGCGTAGGTTTTCAAAAACCAATCAGGAGCGAACATGAGCCACGTACATCTCAGCCTGCAGGACGCGCACGACTTGGCGTTCAATTGCCTGCGTGACGCCGGTGCCGACGACAACAACGCCAACGCCGCCGCGGCGCGGATGGTGCAGGCCGAAGCCGACAAATGCTATTCGCATGGCCTGTTTCGTCTTGCGTGGTACGTGAAAGGCGTCAAATCGGGCCGCGTGAACGGAACAGCCAGACCCCGGATCAATCAACTGGCACCTGCGGTTTTGCAGGTCAACGGTGACGGCGGCTTTGCACCCTATGGGCAGGAAATTGCCCACCGACCGCTGGTAGCCTGCGCACGGCAGCAGGGAATTGCCGCGCTGGCCTTCACCAATATGTTTCACATCGCCGCCATGTGGCCCGAGGTTGAAAAACTGGCGCGCGACGGGTTGGTGGCGATTTCTGTGACCGCTTCCTATCCCTATGTGGCGCCTGCGGGCGGCTCCAGGCCGGTATTTGGCACCAACCCCATGGGATTTGCGTGGCCGCGCGGCGAAAAAGATCCACTGGTTTTCGATCAGGCATCGTCCAGCACCGCGCGCGGCGAGATCATGATCGCGGCCCGCGACGGTCACACAGTGCCGGAAACTGCGGGCGTCGGTCCGAATGGCGAGACGACGACCGACCCGAACGTGGTTTTGCAAGGCGCGCAGCTGGGGTTTGGCGGCTACAAAGGCGCGTCGCTGGCCATGATGATCGAACTGTTGGCCGGTCCGCTGATTGGCGATTTTCTTAGTATCGAGGCCAAATCGGACGACGGCGGCAACGGCGGTCCGCCCAAAGGCGGCGAACTGATAATCGCCATGGATCCCGCGATGTTTGGCGATGCCGATGGTTTTTTGGCACACGGTGAAAAGCTGTTTGAATCCATCGCAGAACAAGACGGCACCCGCCTGCCGGGCGAACGGCGGTTTGCCAATCGTGCCGCCACAAAAACCGATGGTATCCAGGTGCCGCAGGCGCTGTGGGACGAAATTTCTGCGCTACGTGATTAAAGCATTCTTTGAATTCAACTTGCCAGAGCGACTTGACAGTTGATGACAGTCCAAGTCGGGTGCCTGCGGTTGCGATGGTTATTTTCTGACGCGGGCACCGTAATAAAGTTCGGCTCATCTTATTGGTGATCAATATCCTCGCCGAAGGCTTGTCACTTTTGGGACAACATAAAAATTCTTGCCTCCGGCGGGGATATTTTAACCAATAAGAAACATTTTAGCCAAATTGTAGGCGTACGGTACAGGCTGGGAAGCCGATGACCGTCCAATGAGAAGTTGCCTCGTTCTGAACGATCAGGGCGGGGCAATTCACTTTTTTGAAGTCACGTTATCGGCAAAGGATTTCTGAAATTGCGCTTGTTTTTCGAGGTTGGCGTCGGTCTGGTATTTATCCCGCCAGTCGCCGAACGGCATCCCGTAAAACCATTCGCGACCCGCAGCCTTGTCCATTTCGATACCGCGTTCGTTGGCGGCCTCCTGAACCCAGCGCGACAGACAATTGCGGCAAAATCCGGTTAGATTCATCATGTCGATATTCTGCACGTCCGTGCGGTCCTCTAACAGATGTCTGCGCATACGACGAAAGGCAGCGGCTTCGATTTCCAATTTGGTTTGCGGGTCCATGGCGGGCCTCCGGGCGTAAGCGTGATCAATGATTGTCGGGGCGGCTACAATACAGAGTTGTGACGATAGGGGCCAGTTGCAAAATGAGTATTTTTCAGCCACATAGCGGCAGACTATTGAACCGCACGACAGGAACCGCGCGCACCATGAGACGTTACCGCAATCTAAAAATCGTAGCCACCCTGGGACCTGTGTCCCGTGACCAGAAAACCATCAACGCCCTGTTTGACGCGGGTGCCGACGTTTTTCGTTTGAATATGAGTCACGGCACCCAGGAAGACATCCGTGAAATGCACACGAATATCAGGGCTGTCGAAAAGAAAAATGGCCGTCCCATCGCGATTCTGGCGGGTTCGCGTGTGACGATGCCCTATGCCATGGCGGTCTTGGGGACCGAGATGATGAACGAGTATTTTGTGCAACGACGTGCGACGCTGGGTGAAATTCTGCTACACGCAAAACGGCGTCTCGCCCGACAGGAGGAGGTGGAGCAATTCGACTCGACGGGGGACAATGCAGGTGGCACGCGGCAACGGCGGTCGAATCGCCAAATGCTTGATCAATTGGC
>CAZPQL010000041.1:0-28458 GCA_964588725.1 uncultured Rhodobacterales bacterium | reverse complement strand
AATGTTGGCCAAAGCGGGGGGCATAACGATTCAGGACGAAGTCGCGCAAATCAAAATCACCCGCGGTTCGCGCACCGGCACCGCATGGCTTGCGGATCTTTACGCCAATCCCCGCGCAGATATAGCGTTGCGCCCGGGTGATCGCATTTTCGTAAAAGAGGACAGCCGGTCGTTCACAGCGCTTGGTGCGACCGGTGCCCAGACCCGGGTGCCGTTTACGTCGCAAACCATTAGCGCCGTTGACGCGATTGCAGAAGTTGGCGGCCTGAGCTCGACTTTGGCCGACCCGACGGGCATTTTCATTTTTCGCGACGAGCCTGCAGAAGTCGCCAATGCCGTTTTAGGGCGCGCCGATCTGACGGGACCGCAGCGCTTTGCCTATGTGCTTGATCTGACAGAGCCCAACGGCGTGTTTATCGGGCGCGATTTCATCATCCGCGATGGCGATACGGTATACGTCACCGAGGCGCCCTTCGTGCAGTGGAACAAAACCCTGAGCGTGCTCAACAGTTCTATTGCCACGGGAAGCACACTTGAAGCCGCAGCCACCGGCGGCTGATATGGTTTCGCCGCTGCGCCGCGATCTGTATTATTATACCGGTGGTTTTTTGCGCAACAGACGCGTGCGGCGCATTCTGGACCTGTCCGGTTTTAACCTGCGTCTTGGAGTGCCGCGCGCCCAAAGCGAAGACGCCGTGGTCGTTTGGGGCCGCACTGCACGTGTACGCCGTGGACAGGCGGTTGCCACCCGGCGCGGCGTAAGCCTGATGACCTGCGAAGACGCGCCGCTGCGCTCGGTTCTCACGGGGCGTTCGGGGGCCGATCCCCTGGGTCTGGTGTGTGACACCAAGGGTATTTATTTTGACACCACCAAGCCCAGCGATCTTGAAAACATACTGAACTACGGCGCTTTGACAGGGGCCAAAACGCTGGCGCGTGCTTCCGACGCGATGACGCGCATCAAGCAGCTGCACCTGTCCAAATATAATGCGCACGACCCTGACCTTGCGCCGCCCTGTCGCGACTATATCCTGCTGATCGATCAAACCAAGGACGATGCGTCGATCCGTCTGGGCGGTGCCGACGGCGACACGTTCCGGCAGATGTTGGACGCAGCGCGGGCGGAAAACCCCGGGAAAACCATTCTGATAAAAACCCATCCCGAAGTACGCGCCGGATTGCGCAGCGGACATTTTTCACGCGACGATCTGGACGACAATACTTTGCTTGTTGATGCGCCGCTATCACCCTGGACGCTGTTTGAAGGTGCCTTGAAAATCTATTGCGTGACGTCGCTTATGGGGTTCGAGGCCATTATTGCAGGGCACCGGCCACATGTTTTTGGCCGCCCGTTTTATGCCGGTTGGGGCCGCAGCAAGGACCGCCAGAAAATGTCGCGGCGCGCGCGCGGTCTGAGCGCACGGGCGTTGTTTGCCGGTGTGATGTTCAAATACGCAACGTGGTACGACCCCTACCGCGACCGGTTGTGTCAGGTCGAGGATGTGATCGCGGCGTTGCAGGCCCAGACCCGTGCGTGGCGCGAAGATCACAAGGGATATGACGCTATCGGAATGCGCCTGTGGAAACGAACGCATCTGCGCCGGTTTTTCGCAGCGCCGGGCGCAAGCGTGAAATTTTTCACAACCGACGTAAAGACGAAGCGCCATGACTGCACGCTGGTGTGGGCAGGGGCTGTACCTGCGCACCGCAAAGACGCTGATATCACCCGCCTTGAGGACGGCTTCCTGCGCTCCAGAGGTCTGGGCGCGGCTTTGGTGCCGCCGCTGTCGCTGGTGGCCGACGATTTGGGTATTTACTATGACCCCACGCGCGAAAGCCGGTTCGAGCGCTTGCTAAACGCCCAAACGCTCGATGATTTTGACCGCGACCGCGCGCACGCGCTGCGCGAATATCTGATCAGCAAGGGCCTCAGCAAATACAATTTGGGTCAGGAGGCCGACACAGCGGACTGGCCCGGCAACCGCACCAGAATTCTGGTGCCCGGGCAGGTAGAGGACGACGCCTCGATCCGGCTGGGCGCTGGTGCGATCAGCACCAACGCCGGCCTTTTAGCGCGGACACGCGCTGAAAATCCTGACGCTTTTATCATCTACAAACCCCATCCCGATGTCGAAGCCGGTCTGCGTCAGGGTGGCGTGCACGCCGATGCGGCGCTGGAGTGGGCTGACGTCATTGCCAAGGACGCAGGCCCGGCCGCGCTGATAAACGCTGCGGATGCGCTTTGGACCATGACCTCGCTGATGGGTTTTGAGGCGCTGCTGCGCGGTAAACCCGTGACCTGCCTTGGCGCGCCTTTTTACAGCAGTTGGGGTCTGACCATGGATTTGGGGCCGAAAGTTGCACGCCGCACCGCCCGCCCCGATCTGGACTCGCTGGTTTTCGCAACCCTTATTGCCTATCCGCGCTATTTTGACCCGCAAACCGGTCTGGCCTGCCCACCCGAAGTGGTTGCCGAACGGCTGGACACGGGCCAAATTCAACAGCCGGGCGCCGCCAACCGCGTTTTGTCGAAAATTCAGGGCGCATTCGCTGGCTACGCGCATTTGTGGCGCAGGTCTTCTTATTGGTGAAAATATCCCCGCCGGAGGCTTCCCGACGCTGGGCTCAGCGCCGTCGCCAAACGCTAAGCGTATCACCGCCGACGCGCCGGTTGTGCGCCAGTTCAAACCGTGGCATCGCACTCAGGTCTGCGCCGTCCAGCGGCCCGATCGACGGCAATCCATCGCTGCCCAGTGTCAATCCGGCGGTGTAACCCAGCAGCTGGTCCACCATATTGGCGTTCAGCAGTGAACCGGCCAAAGCCCCGCCACCTTCGCAGAAAACCCGGTTCAGGCCACGCTGCGCCAGTTGGCGCAAGACATCCACGATATCGAGGCGTCCGCCAGCGTTCGTTGCACATTCCAGCAACTGCACGCCCCGCTGTTTCAGTGCCTCGCGTTTGGCTTTGCTGGCCTGCACACCGTGGCACAACCACAACTGCTGATCGCCGGCACTTTGCGCCAGTCTGCCCGCGATCGGTAACCGCAAACCGCTGTCGCACACAACGCGCACTGGTTGCTGTCGCAGGCCCATAGTGCGCACATCAAGCATTGGATCGTCGGCAACCGCCGTGCCCACCCCAATCATCACGGCGTCGTGCCGGTCGCGCATGGCGTGCACATGCGCGCGCGCGCCTGCGCCGGTGATCCAGCGGCTTTCGCCCGACGCAGTAGCTATGCGCCCGTCAAATGACGTTGCCAGTTTGAGCGTCACAAAGGGCCGGTTTTTAGCCAGCCGCAGAATGAAACCGGCGTGATCACCGGCGGCGTGATCGGTACGGCAATTTTCATGGACATCGATCGCGGCCTCGCGCAGCATCGCGTGACCCTGACCGCCGGTGCGCGTGTCGGGATCGGTCATCGACGTCACAACCCGCGCGACGCCCGCGGTGATCAGTGCCTGCGCACAGGACGGCGTTTTCCCCACATGCGCGCAAGGCTCCAGCGTCACGTAGGCTGTGGCGCCCTGCGCCGCACCGGCGGCCTGTTGCAACGCCATGGTTTCGGCGTGCGGACGGCCACCGGCCTGCGTCCAACCGCGGCCCACAACGCGCACTTTCTGCACGATCACGCAACCAACCGAGGGGTTTGGCCAGGTTTTACCCTGGTTACGACGGCCCAGCGACAGCGCCAGATCCATCCAGCGCGCGTCTGCCGCCTGATCAGCCATGGCTAGGTGTTGTCGTCAGCACCGGGCGGGCGCAGCTCGGCGACGAATTCTTCAAAATCATCGGCTTCCTGAAAATTCTTATAAACGCTGGCGAACCGTACGTAAGCGACCGTATCGATGCGCGCCAATGTTTCCATCACGATTTCGCCGATCTTGTCGGAGTGCACGTCGATTTCGCCCAGCGATTCGAGCCGCCGCACAATGCCCGATATCATTTGGTCGATGCGTTCAGGATCGAGCGGACGTTTCTGCAACGCGATGCGGATCGAGCGTTCCAGCTTGTCACGGTCGAACTCTTCGCGTTTGTTGCTTTTCTTGATGACCACCAGATCGCGCAATTGCACGCGTTCGTAGGTGGTGAAACGACCGGCGCAGGACGGGCAGGCGCGACGGCGCCGGATGGCGACGTGGTCTTCGGCAGGACGGCTGTCTTTAACCTGAGTATCAATATTTCCGCAAAAAGGGCAACGCATGGGCGGATCCTTTGGTCGAACCTGAATTATCTGCGGGCACTATAAGCAGGCTTCGGGTCTTTGGGTAGGCTTTAGTTTCAGCCGCTACATTCTGCGGTGATCCACCGGATATGGCAGGTGATTTAGGTAGACAAATGCGCCGCAACGTCCCGGCTGTGGGGCGCATTGCGGTGCTCGAACAGATAAATTCCCTGCCACGTGCCCAGCGCCAACCGCCCGTCGGTGACGGGGATCGACACGCTCAGTGGCAGCAACGCCGCCTTGATATGGGCGGGCATATCGTCTGGACCTTCGTAGGTGTGAGCGAGGTAGGACATGCGCGGGTCGGTGGTGGGCGGCACGAGGCGGTGAAAGAAATTTTGCAGATCGGACTGCACTTCGGGGCCGGCGTTTTCCTGTATCAGCAAGCTGCACGAGGTGTGGCGCACAAATAACGTCAGCAGACCGGTGCCGGTTGCCCAAGAGGTGACGTCACGGGTAAATTCATAAAGGCCCGCGCCGGTGGTGGGGATGGTGAATGTGGTTTGCATGAGGTGCTAATAAACTGCAGTTGACGGGACAGCAAACTGGAAAACGCGCGTTTTCTGATTTTCAAATACTACCTCTTCGAAACATCCGTCCGGGCCCCTTGCCCGGACAACGCCCGGACCTCGGCCGTCACACCGCAGGTGTGCCTGCGGCACATCGGGCACCTCGCAATCCTCAAGTCCGGCACCTGTCCTTGCATTGGGCGCACGGTGGTCCGTATGGTGATTTCACCCAATCGATGTCACCACGTAGGATGGGTGATTTCACCCATCGTTAACCTTCCACAGGTTTACTGTGAAAATGACCAGCTACCGCCGTATACGCGCGCAAGGGGCCACATATTTTTTTACGGTTGCCCTTGCCGACCGCAGGTCGTCCTTGCTGGTAGACCAGATCAGCGCACTGCGCGCAGCTTACCACAAAACCAGATCCGAACGGCCTTTTTGCTGCGACGCTTTCGTTGTGTTGCCGGATCATCTGCACGCGATCTGGACGTTGCCGACTGGTGACGCGGATTATTCCACCCGGTGGCGGCTGATCAAGACCCGGTTCGTGCGGCAGGTGGGTGGGTTAGGCGTGCGCAGTACGTCCAAACGATCGAAGCAGGAAAGAGGTATCTGGCAACGCCGGTTTTGGGAGCATTGCATTCGCAACGACACAGATTTTGCAACCCACATGAGCTATTGCTGGGGCAATCCGGTTAAGCACGGGTTGGTTAAGCGGGCGGCGGATTGGCCCTATTCGTCGATTCACCGCGATATCCGCGCCGGCAAGATTGATGCAGAGTTGGCAGGTTATTGCTTGGACTCGCGTCAATTGTAGGATGGGTGATTTCACCCATCACCATGTCAACGCAGGGATTGATGGGTGCGGAGGATTGATGGGTGCGGAGGATTGATGGGTGCGGAGGATTGATGGGTGCGAGCACCCATCCTACTGATCCAAGAAACTCCGCAACTTCCGGCTCCGGCTTGGATGCTTCAACTTCCGCAGCGCCTTTGCCTCAATCTGCCGGATACGTTCGCGTGTCACGCTGAACTGTTGGCCGACCTCTTCCAGCGTGTGATCGGTGTTCATGCCAATGCCAAAGCGCATCCGCAACACCCGTTCTTCGCGCGGGGTCAGTGACGCCAGCACCCGCGTCGTGGTGTCTTTCAGGTTCCCCTGAATGGCGCTGTCCAGCGGCAGCACGGCGTTCTTGTCCTCGATGAAATCGCCAAGTTGTGAGTCTTCTTCGTCGCCAATGGGTGTTTCCAGCGAAATCGGTTCCTTAGCGATCTTCATCACCTTGCGCACCTTTTCCAGCGGCATTTGCAGTTTTGCCGCCAGTTCCTCGGGCGTCGGTTCACGACCGATTTCGTGCAGCATTTGCCGCCCGGTGCGCACCAGTTTGTTGATGGTTTCGATCATGTGCACAGGGATACGGATGGTGCGGGCCTGATCGGCGATTGAGCGCGTGATGGCCTGCCGGATCCACCAGGTGGCGTAGGTCGAAAATTTGTAGCCACGGCGGTATTCAAATTTGTCGACCGCCTTCATCAGGCCGATGTTGCCTTCCTGAATGAGGTCAAGAAACTGCAGGCCGCGGTTGGTGTATTTCTTGGCGATCGAGATCACCAGCCGCAGGTTGGCCTCGACCATTTCCTTTTTGGCGGCGCGGGCCTCTTTTTCGCCCTTTTGCACCTGATTGACGATGCGGCGGTATTCGGGGATGTCGACACCGATATATTGGCCAACCTCGGCCATTTCGCTGCGCAGATCGACCACTTTGGCTTTGAATCGCTCGATAAACGTGGTCCAGCCGCGTCCGGGTTTTTCGCCGATACGATCCAGCCACGTCGGGTCGAGCTCATAGCCGCGATAGCTTTCGACAAAATCGCGGCGATTGATGCGCGACTGGTCCGCCAGTTTGACCATCGATCCGTCGATCGACATGATTTTGCGGTTGATACCGTACAACTGGTCGATCAGCGCCTCAATGCGGTTGTTATGCAGATGTAGCGAGTTGACCAGTTCGACGATTTCCGAACGCAGCGCCTGATACTTTTTTTCCTGTGCTTTGGAAAACGACGAATCCTCGTTCAGCGTGGCAGAAATCCGCACATCCTGCATATCGGCCAGCTTTGTGTAGTCGTCGGCGATATGCCCGAGCGTTTCCAGAACGCGGGGTTTAAGCGCCTCTTCCATCGCTGCCAGCGACAGATTGGCCTGTTCGTCTTCGTCGTCCTCGTCCTCGTCATCGTCGTATCCGTCTTCCGACTTGATCGGGTTGCCCTCGGCGTCGACTTCGGGTTCTTTGGGCTTTTCTTCCGCCTTGGGGGCCGGTGCCGGTGCCGGGCGCGGCGGCGACCCTGGCATGGTGGATCCAAGACCCGATTCGATGGTTTCTTCTTCGTCTTCGCCGACAAAAGCGTTGAACGTGGTGTCCAGATCGATCACGTCACGCAGCAGGATTTCCTCTTCCAGCAATTCGTCGCGCCAGATGGTGATGGCCTGAAAGGTCAGCGGACTTTCGCACAGCCCCGCGATCATGGTGTTGCGACCGGCCTCGATGCGCTTGGCAATGGCGATTTCACCTTCGCGCGACAGCAGTTCCACCGTGCCCATTTCGCGCAGGTACATCCGCACCGGATCGTCTGTGCGGTCCAAAACTTCCTTGGTCGTTGTTGCAACGGCCACTTCTTTTGAGTCGTTGGCTTCCACCACGGCAGTCGATTTTTCCGCGTCTTCTTCGGCGTCGTCGTCCTCGATGATGTTGATGCCCATTTCAGACAGCATCGACATCACGTCTTCGATCTGTTCGGACGAAACCTGATCGGGTGGCAGAACCTGATTAAGCTCGTCGTAGGTGATGTACCCGCGTGTGCGTGCGGCACCGATCATCTTTTTGACGGCGGCCTGATCCATGCCGATTTCGGGAGATGTGGATTCCGGCGCGTCGTCGCCTTTGGTTACTTCGGTGTCTTTGGCGGCCATCGGTCACTCCGGTAGAGGGGATTTAAGGCGGGCGGGCACTTGAATTTGCGGGCGCACAGGTGCGAATCACACTGGCGAATCGGTCGGCGAATCACTGTGGGGCGAATCAACACGGCGAATCACTGATTCGCAATGCACTTTACTGTTTTTTCTTTACCCAAATCTGATTATCGATCAGGTTTTGCAGCCCTTCGGACAGGATTTTGGTTTCATCGTCATCTTTCCCGTCCGCAAGCTGCGCGCGGGACGCCGCGTGACGGGCCTGCGCAGCGCTCAGCAACCGCCACGTCAGCCCTTCGTCGACCAACCCCTCGATGTCGTGCATAGCGTCCGACAATTCCTGGATGGCGCCGCGATTGGCTTCGTGTTTGGCCAGTTCCTCGGCCAGCGCAAAAGCGGCAGTTTCGTTATCAATATTTGCCCGAAGCGCGGGCGCGATTTTTACATGGCGGTGGCTGAGCAGTTTTTCAACCGTGCCCGCGCCCAGTTCAGCATCTATTTTGTCCGCAAGGGACAGGTGCCCGTCTTCCTGACCTTCCGCCAATAAAATATCGCGCAGACCGGCGTAACCGGGGGTGCGGAAGGGCAGTTTTTCCAGCGCTGTTTCAAATCGATGCAGGATGTCCGGATAGGTCAGACACAGTGCCAGAATGACGGTTTCGCGCATATGTTCCTGTCCATCCGCACCACCGGCCTGCGCGAGCAGCGAAGTTTTTGCGCTTTCGGTGGCTTTTGCCGGTGCCTGATTATTCCGCCCCGCACCGCGCCACGGACGCGCGGGCGGCTTGAACAAGTCATTGCGCAACTGACGGATCGCGGCTGTGTAATGATTGCGCACGGCGCTGTCGTTGATTTTGGCGAGCGCCGATTTCAGGCTGGCGTCGAGAGCCGCCCGCCGTTCCGGGCTGTCAAGCACCTTGCCGTCCACCTCGCGCTGCCACAAAAGTTCGATCATCGGGTGGGCACGCTCCAGCAGATCGCGCATGGCCGCCACACCCTGAGACTTGATCAGATCGTCGGGGTCAAGCCCGCCCGGCAGCAGCGCAAAGCGCAGCGACTTGCCGGGCTCCAGCAGTGGCAGAGCCAGATCGACCGCGCGCACAGCAGCCCGCTGGCCTGCCGTATCGCCGTCGAGCGCCAACGTAGGTTCAGGGCATATCCGCCACATCAATTGCAACTGCGTCTCAGTAATCGCGGTGCCCAGCGGTGCCACCGCGTGCGCTATTCCGGCCTGTGCCAGCGCGATCACGTCCATATAACCCTCGGCGATCACCAGTTGCCCGCTATGCCCTGACGCAGTGCGCGCCGCGGCGAAATTGTACAGGCAGCGGCCTTTGTCAAACAGCGGGGTTTCGGGCGAATTCAGGTATTTGGCGCGCGCGTTGGGATCCATGGCGCGACCACCAAAGGCGATAGCGCGCCCGCGCGGGTCGCGGATAGGAAATATGATGCGGCCGCGAAACCTGTCAAATGGCGCGCCGCCGTCGTCGGGTTTGACCGCAAGACCGGCGGTTATGATCAAATCATCCGAAACACCTTTTTCGCGCAGATGTTGATATAGTCCCTGTCGTACGTCGGCGGCAAAGCCAATTTCAAACTGGGTCTGGGTATCGCCGGACAATCCGCGCTGTTGTAAATAGCTCCGCGCATCCGAGGCGACCGAGGTTTTCAATTGCAAGCGGTAAAACTGCACCGCCGATTCCATGACCTGCGCCAACTGAGCGTTGCGGTCGGCCTTTTCCTGTGCTTTGGGGTCACGCGCAGGCATGGTCATTCCGGCTTCGCGCGCCATGATTTCAACGGCGTCCATAAAACCGACGTTTTCGGTTTCGCGGATGAAATTCAGCGCGTCACCCTTGGCGTGGCAGCCAAAGCAATAGTAAAATCCTTTTTTGTCATCGACATGAAAAGACGCGGTTTTTTCCTGATGAAACGGGCAGGGCGCCCAGTAATCACCTTTACCCGCGTTGGTTTTTTTGTTGTCCCAGACCACCTTGCGCCCGACCACCTGTGCAATCGACAGGTGGGTGCGCAGGTCTTCCAGAAATGTCGGGGGCAGACTCATAGCGTGAATATCGTTGGAATGTCGCCTTTATTCAAGACGCACCGCTTAGCGCGGTTCAATGTGAATGGTCTGGCGCACAGTGTTGTCGTCGCGATTGAAAATGACGATCTGATCTTCGTCGGTGATCACGGCGAACCAATCGGTGCCCATGGTAAAGGCGGTGGCTTTGGTGCCGTCGGGCAGCGCCAGCGTTGCGGGCAGGGGCAAGGGATCGTCCACGGTGCGAATGACGCTGGGCACACGGATGACAATTAAAACAATGACCGTTACAAGGCCCAGTATCATACTGGCGGTCAACACCGTTACCATGATCCGCAGGAACCGCAAATTGCCCGGTTCCCTGTAACCATCCGGAGCGTCTTGCATGAGCGACCTTTCAAAAACCGGGCTAATAATCACGGTGGGCGCGAACCCGCCGCAAAGGCTTGATAAGGCGCTGGCGACCCATGCGCCAGAGGCAAGCGCTTTGTCGCGCTCAAGGCTTGTCAGGCTAATCGAAGGCGGGCAGGTCCGACGTTTGGGCGGCGACGTCGTGACGGCGTTGAAAACCAAGGCCGTTGCGGGTGAACAGTGGGTCGTCGCCATGCCTCCCACGGACGATATCAATGCCCGACCCGAAAACATACCACTGGATGTTCTGTTCGAAGACGATGACGTGATCGTGGTCAATAAAGCCGCCGGAATGGTGGTGCATCCCGCGCCGGGGTCGCCCAACGGTACGTTGGTCAACGCGTTGTTGCATCACTGTGGTGACCTTTTGTCCGGGTTCGGTGGTCGCGCCCGCCCGGGGATCGTGCATCGCATCGACAAAGACACATCAGGTGTGCTGGTCGTCGCCAAATCCGATTTAGCCCATCAGCGGTTGGCGGGGCAATTCGCCGACCATTCGATCGAACGCCACTACCGCGCAGTGGTTTATGGCGTGCCGTCGCGCGGTGATCCGCGGTTGGCGGGACTGTCCGGCGTAGCGTTCGAGCCGGGCAATATCACGCGCATTTCTGGCAATATAGCGCGCCACAAAACCGACCGCAAACGTATGACTGTGGTGCGCGACGCCGGTCGCCACGCAATTACCCGTTGCAAGGTGATGCAGGAATTTGGCGCAGGCACCGCAGCGCTGCTTGACTGCTGGCTTGAAACCGGACGCACCCACCAGATCAGGGTACACCTGTCGCACGTCGGTCACCCGTTGATAGGCGATCAGACCTACGGGCACAAACGGCGCATCAAGGCGGGCGCTCTTGGCGAGTCGGGACAGGCCGCGGTGGCAGTTTTCCCACGGCAAGCCCTGCACGCCGCCAGTCTGGGATTCGTGCACCCGCGATCCGGTCGTGCGTTGCGTTTTTCGGCGGAATTGCCTGAAGACATGGCGGCGCTGGTTACACAATTGTCGGAATAACACCTTTGCGGCACCGGTTAATGTAAGTTTCATTCACATTAATTTGCCTGATCGAAATAATCGACTATTATTCGACTAAGCCGTTATATATAAACACTTAAACGTGGATAACGAACTTTTAGTAATCACCAATTATTTTGCACCATTCAAGAATTTATTCTTGAAAAGACCCAAGTCGCGCTTACGTAAAGCCGCAAGAATGCCACGGCATCGCAAAAAGGACAGACCATGAGCTACGCCAATCTTCCGGCCCCGTCACCCGAACAGGGGTTGAATCGCTATATGCAGGACATCCGCAAATTCCCGATGCTGGAGCCAGACGAGGAATTTATGCTGGCCAAACGCTGGGTCGAAGACGAAGATTCCGGTGCCGCGCATAAACTGGTGACGTCGCATCTGCGTCTCGCCGCGAAAATAGCCATGGGCTACCGCGGCTACGGGTTGCCGACCGCCGAAGTGGTATCCGAGGCCAATGTGGGCCTGATGCAGGCGGTTAAACGCTTTGATCCCGACAAAGGTTTCCGACTGGCGACCTACGCCATGTGGTGGATCCGCGCCAGCATTCAGGAATACGTACTGCGCAGCTGGTCGCTGGTTAAAATGGGCACGACCTCGGCGCAAAAAAAGCTATTTTTCAACCTGCGTAAAGCCAAGAACAAAATCGGCGCTTTGGAAGAAGGCGACCTGCATCCAGAAAATCTGGCACGTATCGCCAACGAACTGAACGTGACCGAAAAGGAAGTCACTTCTATGAACCGCCGCATGTCCGGCGGCGATGCATCGCTGAACGCGCAAATCGGCGTTGAAGGCGAGGGTAGCTCTGAATGGCAGGACTGGCTCGAAGACGAAGATGCGGATCAGGCGACCGAATATGCTGAAAAGAATGAATTGGAAACACGTCGCGAACTACTGGGCGAAGCGCTGAGCGAGCTTAACGACCGCGAAAAAGACATTCTGGTAAAACGCAAACTGGAAGACAAACCCATCACGTTGGAAGTGCTTTCCGAGCAGTACAACGTCAGTCGCGAACGCATCCGCCAAATCGAAGTGCGCGCGTTTGAAAAACTGCAGAAAAAGATGCGGTCTTTGGCGGCTGAAAAGGGCATGTTGGCCATGGCGGAATGATCTGCCTCATTTAACCATGCCGGGCTGAACCCGGGAAAATCGCCGCGCACATTGATTTTCGGTTCAACCTCTGCTAGATTACACCTCATTAAATCAACCATTTTTGAAGGTGTATTATGCATGCAATCAGCAAGCCGCTTGTCGTTCTTTTTGTCACCGTTTTGGTGGCATTCCTGGCGGCGTGGAACGGATATATAGTGGTGAATACCGCGAGTGTTACCAGCGCCGATGTTGGTGCCAAACTGCTGTCACTGATCTTTTTCGCACTGGTAATCGAGCGTGCAGTCGAAGTTTTCATCAGCAACGAATACGGGGTCGACGATCTGCGACTGCGTCGTTGGATCAGGATTGCCAGAAACAAAATCATGATGCTTGAAGAGTCGCTCAATATTGATGCGGCGCGACCGACACAGCCCGGTGCGGACGCCAAACTGGTTGACACCCGTCTAAAGACCACGGCGGATATGCAGGACCAGCTGGCTGCGGCGCGCGGGGAATTGGCGCAGGCAGTCGAGAACGCGCAGGACGGGCTGGAAAAGCTACGTGTCAAAAAAGCCAGATCGGCGGCGGCGGTATCGGTGTTCCTGTCGGTGCTTGTGGCGGCGGCGGGCGTGCGCGTATTCGCGAATTTTGTTGAAATGACCCAAGGTGTCGTTTCCGGCCCGCTGGCCAATCAAGCCGGCCAGCTGGCGGTGTTCCGCTTTGCAGATGTTATTATCACCGCGCTGCTGCTGGCGGGTGGTGCCGACGGCATCCACAAAATCGTCAGCCAGTTCAAAGTGATGGAAAAAGACATCAAAAGCTAAAGCAATTCGCGTCGGCGCACTACCCCTCCATGGCCTCCAATTCATCAATCATCCCGGAGATCATATCCAACCCCTTGTCCCAGAATTTCGGGTCCGACGCATCCAGCCCAAAGGGCGCCAGCAGTTCCTTGTGGTGTTTTGACCCCCCCGCCTTCAGCATATCAAAATATTTCGTCTGAAAGCCGGGGTCGCCCTCTTCGTAGACCGCATAAAGCGCGTTCACCAGACCGTCGCCAAACGCATAGGCGTAGACATAAAACGGTGAATGGATAAAATGCGGAATATAGGCCCAAAAAACCTCGTAGCCCTCCATGAACTCAAATACCGGTCCCAGACTTTGCGCCTGCACTGACATCCAAAGCGCGTTGATATCGTCGGGGGTCAGTTCGCCCTTGGCGCGTGCATCGTGCAGTTTGCATTCAAAATCGTAAAACGCGATCTGGCGCACGACGGTGTTGATCATGTCTTCGACCTTGCCGGCCAGCAGGGTTTTGCGGGTGGCCTGATCCGGTGCGTCGGCCAGCAGTTTCCTGAATGTCAGCATTTCGCCAAACACGCTGGCGGTTTCGGCCAGAGTAAGCGGAGTTGACGACAGTAACTCGCCCTGAGCGGCGGCCAGAACCTGATGCACGCCGTGGCCAAGTTCGTGCGCCAGTGTCATCACGTCGCGTGGTTTACCAAGATAATTCAGCATCACATAGGGGTGCACGGTGGTCACCGTTGGATGGGCAAATGCGCCCGGTGCCTTGCCCGGTTTGGTGGCCGCGTCGATCCAGCCTTTGTCAAAAAAAGGTGCAGCCATATCGGCCATTTCGGGGGCAAAATCCCGGTAAGCCCCCAGCACAATGTCGCGCGCAGCCGCCCAATCGACCGGTTTGCTGTCCTGCCGGGGCAGTGGCGCGTTGCGGTCCCAGACCTGCAGGGTATCAAGCCCCAGCCACTTGGCCTTTAGCTTGTAATAGCGGTGCGACAGTTTCGGATAGGCGGCGACCACCGCATCGCGCAGAGCGGCAACCACATCGGGTTCGACGTCGTTGGACAGATGCCGCCCGGTTTGCGGCGTTGGTAACGTGCGCCAGCGGTCGTCGATCTCTTTTCCCTTGGCGAGCGTATTGGTGATGCGGGCAAACAGCGGCAGTTTTTCACCAAAGCCTTTGGCGACGGCCTCTGCTCCCGCGCGGCGTTTGGCGCGGTCCGGATCGGTCAGCAGGTTCAGCGTGCTTTCAAGGTTCAGCGCCGCACCGTCCACGTCAAAGGTCATCGACGCGGTGGTCTCGTCGAACAGGCGGTTCCACGCTGTGGCCCCGACAACCGATTGGTCGTGCAGGAATTTTTCCAACTCATCGGACAACTGGTATGGTTTCATGGCCCGCATACGCCGCAGAACAGGGGCATAACGCGCCAGATCAGCATTTTCACCAAGCAAACCGTCCAGAACACCGTCATCGACCCGATTCAGTTCCAGCGAAAAGAACACCAGCGGTGTTGACATATCGGTCAGACGCCCCTGCATATCGGACATGAACTTGGCGCGCCCTGCATCCGTTGTGTTTTGATAATAGCGCAGCCCCGCAAACGACATGATGCGTCCCGATGTGGTTTGAATGGCCTCGTACCGCCTTATGCAGCGCAGCAATTCAGCGGCGGACAAACCGACGAGATTGCCCTCGTAATCCTCTGCAAAACTTGCGCACTCGCCGTTCAGCCATTCCAGATCGCCGGTTATCTCGGGCCCGTCTACGGTCGGATAAAGATCATCGAGATTCCACTCCGGCATATCGCCGAAATCTCCGCTGCCGCCGGTTTCAGGTTTTTCAAATGTGGGGTGGCGGTGAAACATGTTGTCATACCTTTTCAATCTGATGGACAGAGGTGACATAAGGTCAAAGACCGCACCGGTTCAAGGGTTGCAAGGTGGTTTTCAAAGCGCGATGTCCAGCGTCACGGGGAAATGATCGGAAGCCGTCAACAGCGCGTTGCGCAGATCGGTGTCGGCAAAACAGTCTTTGTCGTTGAAGGGATGCCATATGCGCCAGTTTACGGCTTTTTGGCGCAAATCCGAAGACACCATGATATAATCCAGTAGCGCATTCAAAAACCGGTTTTCGCCTTGATTGTAGAACCGCGCCGTTGTCGGCAAGGCTCCGGGACGCGGAGACTGAGCCAGAGCCGCGTGCGGATCGTAAAGACGTTGCGCGTCGGGCAGGTTTTTGCCCAGGACAATCTCGACGCCCGAATGGCCAAACATTTTTTCGTAATCATCCAGACCGGGGCCGTCGTTCAGATCGCCAAGAACAATCAGCGGCTCAGCCGCGTTCATGTGCTCGTTGATACGTTCGCGAAGCCACAGGCACTGCGCCAGCTGCTTGCGTCGGTTTGCC
Organism: uncultured Rhodobacterales bacterium; assembly: GCA_964588725.1. Lineage (GTDB taxonomy): Bacteria > Pseudomonadota > Alphaproteobacteria > Rhodobacterales > Rhodobacteraceae > UBA5972. Next base: position 12,976 of record CAZPQL010000041.1, on the reverse strand, counting down.
AGCGAAATCTGGATTTGCTGCTTCAGGTTTCGTGCGCCATGCGGCGCTTTTGATTTGGCGTGGACACCGATCAGCCGGATCGGTGTTTTGCCTGTGGGGATCATTTCGACTTCGAGCGGCGGCTTGGAAAACCGTATCGACGTTGGACCCGTGTCACCTGCCAGATCGGCGCGGAACTGGCTGTCAAAGGGCGGCGCCAGAGTCGTCGGTGCGCCCTGCGCGCGCAGACCGCGTGGATCGTGACGCGCGCTCAGTTTGCCGGGGTCATAAAGCAGTGCAATCTCTTGCTGTGTGTCATTGGCAAATCCGCCGATTGCTGCAGATGTGCGCAATTTTGCGTGCGCGGCGAAATTTGACAACGCCTTTGTTGATGCGCGCCCTCCGGTGCTGGCGGGGGCCTCGACAACCAAGATTGCATCAGCATCGAGCGCCTTTAAAACCGTGCCCAGTGCCGCGATTTGCGCAGCGCGTGTCACGTTGTGACGGGCTGACCATTCGTTGTCGTTTTTCAGCCGGTCCTGATCGTCAAACAGCTTGTCGAACCATTCGACATTATAGGTGGCCAGTCTCACCGTGCGTGGTCCTGGGCTATTTCTTCCCACGCCAGATTGACCGCAACCAACCGTTTGGTTGCCAGTTTCACCGCCTCTTCGGGCACGCCGCGCGCCATCATCTGGTCGGGGTGGGTGTCACGCACCGCGCGGCGCCAGACTTTGCGGATGTCTTCAAGCGGCGTATCGGGATCAACGCCCAGCACCGCGTAGGCGTCAGGTAGGGCCGCAGGGGCAAAACGGATACGCAACGTGCGAAAACGCTGCTCTGTTACGCCGAATATCAGAGCCACCTTGTGCAGGAAATCGTCTTCTTTGGGGTGAAATTCACCGTCGGCCATGGCGATGTAAAACAGGCCCTCAAGCAGGTCTTCGAGCACCTGATCGTTGTCCTTGAACATCGCGGCGATGGCGCGGGCGTAGGTTTCAAACCCCACAGTGTCCTGTCGCGCCAGATTGAACACACGGGCGGCCTGCGTTTCATCCTTTTTAGGAATGTGAAAGACCTGACGAAACGCGGTGACCTCGTCGCGGGTAACACGTCCGTCGGCCTTGGCCATCTTGGCACTGAGCGCGATGACAGCGATGGCAAAACCGACCGTGCGTTCGGGCGGCGTGTGCAGCTTTTCGAACACGTTCGAAAGCGGTTCACCCTGCGCAAGGGCGGCAACAGCGTCGGCGATGCGGGACCAGAGGGACATAATCGGATGCTTTACTTGGGCGTGTTGAGGGTTTTTTGCATGAGTACAAGGTCTTGCCAATGGCCAAATTTACGCGCCACCTGCGCCATGCGGCCGCTTTCAACGTACCCCATGGCCGCATGAAAAGCGATCGCCGCACCGTTGTCAGCGCTCAGTCCGGCGACCATGGTGTGGATTGCGCGCGTGCGCGCGTGGTCTTCGATCGCTGTCAGCAATACCCGCCCCAAACCCCGGCCGCGGGCGTGAGCGCCGAGCATGATCGTGTGTTCAACCGTGCGGTCATAGCCGTTTCCGCCGCGAAAGCGACCATAAGTGGCAAACCCGGCCAGGGCATCGCCGTCCCGGGCCAGCAGAAACGGCTGGTCGTCGCGCGTTTTGGCTTCCAGCAATTCGCGCAGCATTTCCACCGTTTTTGGCTGGCTGTTGAAGGTGATCGTCGTGTCGTTGATGATCGGGTTCCACAGTGCGGCGATGGCGTCGCAATCGTCCCTTGTTGCCGGGCCAATGTCCATGTGCTGTCCTTGGGTGTTAGCGCCAGTGGTGCATATTTAGAGAGCCTGACCTTATTCTAGCGCCGACCGGCCCCCCCTTTTCAAGCGAAATTGGCGCGACATTGGTGGGTTTTGTGCGTTTCCGTGGGGGTACAATGCATTTTGCTGCCGAGCCGGACGAGTCGTCGCTTCGTTTAATGGGCCCTGACCTGGGCAGTGTCCGCCTTATAGTGCTGTGCATCCACACTGGCAGCAAGGGCGCGCATGCTGAACCGCCCCTTAGCCCGCTGCAATTCCCACGCAGCCACCGGTGCCATGCGGTCGCGGCGGCGTTCCAGATGCCAGCGCGTTACATCCGCTGCGTGGCGCGGGGCCATATGCCAGCGGCTTTCCACGCCTTGCGAGCCGCCGTTGCCCGGCGTCAACAGCAGGCCCAGCGGTATCTGGCTACCCTCGCGCGCGCCGGTCTCGGCCGCCAGATGCAGACGGCGCACCGGAGTCATATGGGCGGGTCCCGGCAGTTCGCACACCACCAGCGGCACACAACCGGCGCGCAGGATTTCCTCCATGCACCACAGCAGATCCTCGGGGCGTTTAGGCGCAACCGTGGTGATGCGCCCGGGGTTGATAAAATCGACCACCCCTTCGGCGTGCAGATGATCGTGCCCCCATCCGGGCCTGATCCAATAGATGTCGCCGTCCATATCTTGCGCCAGTATCAGCGCCAGCGTGCGCCGCGCTGCGCCGCAAAATTCATGCGCGCGCGCCCGCGTCAGGGTCAGATCGCCGATCAGAACCTGCCCGGATTTCGGGCGGTGGCTGCGGCGGGACAGGTGTTGAGTCGACATGGTGGCAGGATAGTATGTTCACGATATGTTCTCAAGCTGCAAATCTCAAACCAAAAATGCCACGACGCGTCGTCACCGCAATACCAAAAACATTTACACCCCTTGCATCTGGCAGGCGGGCAGATACAGATTGTTCCGATGAGATAACCGGAGACACCATGCGAAAATCCCCCCTTGGACAAACCGACCTGAACGTCAGCCAGCTTTGCCTTGGCTCGATGACCTGGGGCACCCAGAACACGGCCGCCGAGGCGCATCAGCAGATCGACATGGCACTCGATCACGGCGTCAATTTCATTGACACGGCGGAAATGTATCCGGTGAATCCGCTGTCCAAAGAAACCCAGGGCAACAGCGAGCGCATTATCGGTGACTGGATCGCCAGCTCGGGACGGCGCGATGAGGTGATCATTGCGACAAAAATATCGGGCGCGGGTTACATGAATGTGCGCGACGGGGCAAAGCCGTCTCCGGCCACACTGGAAATTGCGCTGCATAACTCGTTGAAATCATTGCAGGTTGACTGCATCGATCTCTATCAACTGCACTGGCCCAATCGCGGGTCTTATGCGTTTCGCCAAAACTGGACGTACGATCCGACCGGGCAGGACAAGGCGGCTACACTGGATCACATGTTCGAATTGCTAAGCGCGCTGCAAGGCCTTGTGGACGCCGGTAAAATCCGCCATTTCGGCCTGTCCAACGAAAGCGCGTGGGGCACAGCACAGTGGTTGCGCCTGTCCGAGGACAACAGCCTGCCGCGCGTGGCCAGCGTACAGAACGAATACTCGCTGCTGTGTCGTCATTTTGATCTGGACATGGCCGAACTGGCGCATAATGAAAACGTTGGTCTGCTGGCGTTTTCGCCCAATGCCGCCGGTATTCTCAGTGGCAAATACGCCGGAGACGTCACACCGCAAGGGTCGCGCCGCAGTTTTGGCGTCGAGGTCGGCGGGCGTATCAATGAACATCTGTGGCCGGCGCATGACGCGTATTTGGATATCGCACAGCGCCACGGGCTGGACCCCAGCCAAATGGCCATCGCGTGGTGTTTGACCCGCCCGTTCATGGGTTCGGCGATATTTGGCGCGACGACGATGGCACAGTTGAAACTGGCGTTGGGTGCAGCTGATATCACGTTATCGGACGAGGTGATGGCCGAAATTCAGGCCACATACCGCCATTACCCGATGCCTATATAACAAGGACAACCCATGCCGCTTGCTATGAACCGCGACGTTTTTATCACCTGCGCCGTCACCGGTTCTGGCAGCACGCAGGATAAATCGCCCTACGTGCCACGCAGCCCGAAGGACATCGCCGACAGCGCCATCGCCGCCGCCAAAGCCGGGGCGGCAATTGTGCATTGCCACGTCCGTGACCCCGGGACCGGTACACCGTCGCGCGATCCGGAGCTTTATCGCGAAGTAACAAAACGCATCCGCGCCGCTGACACCGACGTTGTTTTGAACCTGACGGCAGGCATGGGCGGCGATATGGTGTTCGGCAGTGTGGAAAAACCACTGCCGCCGGGTGCAGGCACCGACATGGCGGGCGCGTCCGAGCGTCTGGCGCATGTAGCGGACTGCCGCCCCGAGATTTGCACGCTTGACTGCGGCACCATGAACTTTGCGGAATCCGATTATGTCATGACCAACACGCCGGGCATGCTGCGTGCCATGGGGGCCATGATCACCGAACTGGGCGTGAAACCCGAGATCGAGGCCTTTGACACTGGCCACCTGTGGTTCGCCAAACAATTGCTGTCCGAAGGCGTCATCGACAGCCCGGCACTGGTGCAGCTGTGCATGGGCGTGCCCTGGGGCGCGCCCGATGATCTGAACACATTCATGGCGATGGTCAATAACGTGCCGCCCGACTGGCACTGGTCGGCGTTCGCGCTGGGACGTCACGAAATGCCCTATGTGGCGGCGTCCGTTCTGGCGGGTGGCAATGTGCGCGTGGGGCTTGAGGACAACCTGTTTCTGTCGCGCGGCGTGCCCGCCAGCAACGATCAACTGGTTTCCAAAGCCGTGGGCATTATCAAAGCTCTGGGCGCCAATGTCATCGGCCCCGAGGCCGTGCGCGCGCGCCTTGGCCTAACCAAAAGGGAACCAATATGAGAGTTTTTTCAGTGATATTTGCTTTGGCCGTCGTCGGCACTGCGGCACGCGCCGAACTGCCGCAACCGCTGATCGGCTATTGGACTGACACGTTGGCCTATTGTAAAAATGCCGGAGACGTGGGCGAGGAAACACCGGTTCTCTACGATAGCGATGGCATCTTTGGATTGGAATTCAGTTGTGAATTCAAGGCGATCAGTCCCACGGGTGTCGGACGCTCGTGGCTGGTTAAAACCGAATGTCTGGACGCCGGTTTCGTCGAACGATTTGACGAGATATACGTTCTTACCCACAATGACCGACTGTTGATCATCAGCGATTTCGGCCAATACGCCGAACTGTTGCGCTGCCCTGATTGGGCCAAATGAGCAGCGCGCAAACCGCCGGGATCATCGGCGGCGGCGTGATTGGCGGTGGTTGGGCGGCGCGGCTTTTGTTGCATGGCTGGGACGTGCGGATTTTTGATCCCGACCCAGAGGCACAACGCAAAATTACTGCGGTGCTGGACAATGCGCGGCGCACCTTGCCGGGTCTGAGCGACGTGGCGCTGCCCCGTGAGGGCGCACTGACCTTTTGCGCCACCATTGGCGACGCCGCACAGGGCGTGCCGTTGATCGTTGAGTCGGTCCCTGAACGGCTGGACGTCAAACGCGCCGTTTACACCGCGATCGAGGCGGTGAACACAGGCGGAGTCATCGCCTCGTCCACCTCGGGCATCCTGCCCAGCGAGCTTCAGGCCAAGATGGACTGCCCGGAACGTCTGATTGTCGCTCATCCGTTCAATCCGGTTTACCTGCTGCCGCTGGTTGAACTGGTGGCAGGAAAGGCGACCGCCACCAAACACATCGCATGGGCCCAGGAACTTTACACCGAACTCGGTATGAAACCGCTGGTTTGTCGCGTCGAGATAGAGGGTTTTCTGTCGGATCGTCTGCAAGAGGCGCTGTGGCGCGAGGCGCTGTGGTTGCTCAGCGACGGCGTGGCGACCGCTGCCGAAATCGACGCGGCGATTGCTTATGGCCCGGGGCTGCGCTGGGCGCAGATGGGCACCATGCAGACCTTTCATCTGGCGGGCGGTGAAGGCGGTATGCGCGCCATGCTGGCGATGTTCGGTCCCTGTCTGAAATGGCCATGGACCAGGCTGACCGAAGTTCCCGATCTGACCGACGATTTGGTGGAAACGGTTGGCGCGCAATGCGACGCGCAGGCCGGCAACCTGTCGCCGGGCGATCTGGAAAAGATCAGGGACGACAACCTGGTGGCAATCCTGCGCGCACTCAAGGCACAAAACTGGGGCGCCGGGTCGGTGCTCAAGCACCACGACGACAGATTGCTGAACACCCGCAACACCGAAATCGATCTGACCCTGCCGATCCGGTCGGCCCACCGCGTCGTTCCGACCGACTGGCTGGATTTCAACGGCCACATGAACGAAGCCCGCTACCTGCAGGCATTTTCCGAAGCGACCGACCGGTTCATGGCGTTCGTCGGTTGTGACGCCGCTTATATCGCCAAAGGCGGCAGCTATTTTACCGCCGAAACGCATATTTGCCACGTGGATGAGGTCGCGGCGGGCGCGAGCATCTACGTGGACACGCTGTGCCTGTCGGGGTCGGGCAAGACCATGCATATCGTCAACAGCATGTTCGCGCAAAACGGCCGTCTTTTGGCCACCTGCGAACAGGTGCTGATCCACGTTAGTCTGAAAACGCGCCGCCCGTCACCGCCCGCCGGTCATATCGCTGAAAAACTGGCAGCGATTGCCGCGCACCACGCTAGGCTGCCACGCCCCGCACAAACCGGCCGTTTCGTCGGCGCGTCCCGCTCATGAGGGTATTGATCACAGGTGGTTCTGCGGGCATCGGGCTGGCCATGGCGCATGGCTTTGCCAATGACGGTGCCCGCGTCTGGATCGCCGATGTCGATCGGGTGGCATTGGACACGCTGCCGGATGACTGGCACAAAAGTCACGTCGACGTCACCGACGAAGCCGCAGTCAAAGACATGTTTCGCAGGGTTTCCGCCGATTGGGGCGGGCTTGATACACTGTGCGCCAACGCGGGTTCCGCAGGTCCTACCGCGCCGATCGAGTCCGTCAATCTGGCCGACTGGCGCGCCTGTGTCTCGGTTAATCTGGAAGGCGCATTTTTAGCGGCCAAATACGCGGCACCCTTGATGAAAGCCCAAAAATCGGGATCGATGATTTTGACTTCGTCAACGGCGGGCCAGTTTGGCTACCCCGGTCGCGCGCCTTATTCTGCGGCGAAATGGGCGATAATCGGTCTGATGAAAACGCTGGCCATGGAACTTGGCCCTTACAATATCCGCGCCAATGCGATCTGTCCCGGTGCGGTGGAAGGACCGCGTATGGACGGCGTGCTGGTCCGCGAAGCCGCCGCCAAGGGTATGACGCGCGATCAGGTTTACGCAGGGTACGCCGGTGGAACATCGATGCGGTCGTTTGTGCACGCCTCGGATATTGCAGATATGGCGGTGTTTCTGGCCGGTGCCCGGTCGCGGCTGGTTTCGGGTCAGGTCATCGCGGTCGACGGGCATACGGTGAACCCCGACCCTCAACCATAACTACTGCAACAACCGCTGGCGCAGCTGACGGATCACCGTCATCAGGCCGCTTTGAAATGCAGCGACAGCCCGTTCAGACAATGGCGTTTGCCCGTGGGTTGCGGCCCGTCGTTAAAGACGTGTCCCAAATGCCCGCCGCAGCGCCGACAATGAACTTCGGTGCGAGCAACCGCCAGTTTTTTGTCACCCTTGTAACGCACGTTGCCGGCAATCGGGTTCCAAAAACTGGGCCAGCCGGTTTTACTGTCATATTTTGTGGCCGACGGATAGACATCCAGATCGCAACCGGCGCAATGATAGGTGCCGTTGCGCGCTTCTTTAAGCAATGGCGACGTTTCACCTTTATACGAATTAGCATAGGGTTTTTCGGTCGCTTCCAGTCGCAGGATCGCATAGCGCGCGGGGCTTAGCCGCGCCTGCCACTCTTCGGGTGTGCGTGTAATTTCGAACGAACCGGCTGCGCGCAGCGGCAGTCCCATCGTGGCAACGGCAGCAAAGGCGGCCGTGCTGACCAGAAATTCGCGACGGTTGGACATGATTTTGATCCTCGTTTCAGAAATAATAGCCCCCTATAGCAAGATTTTCTGTTTCATGCGGTCACATTCTCTCGACCTGATTTGATCGGCGTGGCACACAACGAAAATGGCACTCTGGATCCCTATCACGATCGCTGCGGCTTTTATGCAGAACCTTCGGTTCATGTTGCAAAAGCATTTGAAACAAACGCGGCTGTCCACGGGTGGGGCGACGTTTGCGCGCTTTGTCTTTGCGGCGCCGCTGGCATTGGTGCTGGCGATCGTCCTGGCGCGGTTCTCTGCAACACCTTTGCCGGGGCCAGGGTATCGTTTTTTTGGCTTCGCCATGGTCGGAGGTGTTGCGCAGATATTGGCAACGTTCTGCGTGGTCGCGCTTTTTGCTGAGCGTAATTTCACTGTTGGTATTACTTTCAAAAAGACCGAAGTCGTGCAGACCGCGATTTTGTCGCTGATCATTCTGGGTGAATCGGTTTCGCGTTTCGGTGTTTTTGCCATCACCGTCGGGCTGGTTGGCGTGGTGATCTTAGCGGATCCACCTCAGCGCGACAAAAAACTGGGCCTGAAAGCCAGATTGTTCAACAAGGCGTCAGGCTACGGCATGGCGTCGGGCGCTTTATTTGGCGTCTCGGCAATCGGCTACCGCGGTGCCACGCTGGCGCTTGATCAGGGTGGGTTTTTTATGCGCGCAGCGCTTACTCTGGCCTTTGTGACGCTGTTTCAGTCGCTGGTCATGGCGCTGTGGCTGCGCTGGCGCGAAGTCGGGGAAATCACGGCAGTATTGCGGTCGTGGCGCGTGTCCGGGTTGGTGGGTTTCACAGGGATGCTGGGCTCGCTCGGCTGGTTTTCGGCCTTCGCGTTGCAACACGCCGCCTACGTCAAGGCGCTGGGGCAGGTCGAACTGGTGTTCACCTTTCTGGCGTCCTACTTTATTTTCAAAGAGGTCAGTACGTGGCGCGAAATATCGGGCATCGCGCTGGTGATCGCCAGCATCCTGCTTTTGATTCTCGCGCTGTGATCTTTTATTTTTGCAGGCAATACGCGCGCTGCGAGCCCACGGGATAAAATCCCGTCGGGGATTCAGAGGGTGGTTGCGGCGGACACTTTCGCCTCAGCGTTGACCATAGTAAAGCCCGACCACGTGCTCGGCCTCGGCAAAGAACAGCCAGCGCGCCGCAAACAGCCCGATCAAATGGCTGGCAACAGCGAGCAGCGCCAGCACATGATTGAACGGCAGCAACAGCAAAATGGCGGCGGGCAAAAGACCCAGCGTCGCAATGGCGATGGCACGCAGCTTTAACGCGTGTTTGCGCCCGACAACATGCACCATCTCGCGCAGCAAATAATTGCTGCCGGTATGCGGGCTTTCCAGCAAACGCACGCGCCCCAGAAATCCCAGCGCCGTTGCGGTCTCAATCGTATGTCCTGCCGTTGCAAAAGCCCTGTCACCGTGCACCCAGTTTAACAGCTGCAGCGCGGTAAGCGCGATCAGCAGGATCGACGCCGTTGCCACCTGCCCGGCCAGCAAGGCCCCACCGCCCAGCGCATAGGTCAAAAACAAAACCGGCGTGATCTTTGTGTTCCAGCGCGGCACCGTCTTCATCTGAGTATAAATCATCGAGGTCGTGAACACGGTTCCTATCGACAGAACCGCGCCAATCCATCCAACCACATGCCAATTTTTATCCAGAAATATCAACCCGATAGCATAGACACCCATAACGCAAAGCGACGTCACCGCGAAAACGCCTTCGCGGCTTAGCCAGCTGGTGCGCCATTGGCTGAACGCTTTCATGGCGCGTTGCGGGTTGCCAAGGTGGAAGGTTGACGAAAGCAAACCACCCACCGCCAGCGCGTAAGCAACAAAGAAAAACGCAAACGCCGCGACGCCGGTGACCTCAGGCAGACCAAATCCAAGCCAGGCGAACAGACCAAAACCAAGCCCCGACAGCGCGGTAAAAATAATGACAGAGGGCGCGGGGTGCATCAGAGCCGCTCCAACGCTTTGTCCAGCCAGCCAATAAATCCTCCGGCTTTTTCCACAGTGGGTTCAAGAAATGGCGAAAGATTATCGCGCGTTGGCGCGGCTTCAATGTCGGCCTTAGGGCGGGGCGGCAGGTAACGGTTTACCGGCCTGGTTCCTTGCTCGGCCATCAGTTCCAGTCCACCGCGCTCGCGCGACAATCTGGAGACGTCGCTGTCAGGGTCGGCAAAATCGCCGAAATGCCGCGCGCCCGCCGGGCAGGTACGCACGCAGGCGGGAATCTGGTCTTCTTCGGGCAGGTTTTCGTTGTAAATCCGGTCAACGCACAGCGTGCATTTCTTCATCACGCCTTCGGCCTGATCAAGCTCGCGCGCACCATATGGACACGCCCACGCGCACAGCCCGCATCCGATGCAATTGTCTTCATTTACCAATACGATGCCGTCCTCCACGCGTTTGTAGCTGGCGCCGGTCGGACACACGGTGACGCAAGGTGCATCCTCGCAGTGCAGGCACGATTTGGGAAAATGCACGGTCTGGGCGTTGCACCCCGTCTGTTTGGCTTCATACGTGTGAATGCGGTTGAGGAATGTGCCCACGGGTTTAGCACCATATGCGTCCATATCGGACAGCGGCGCGCCGTAGTTCGACGTGTTCCATTCCTTGCAGTTGATCACGCAGGCGTGGCAGCCGACGCAGGTATCAAGGTCAATCACAAGGCCCAGTTTACGATCGGTTGTCGCTGGCAGCGCCGTCATCTCAAAACTCCTGTCCGTAGATCACGTTTTTCGGGCCTTTGCCCACAGGTGACTGCTGCGCCGGCGTCACGGGCAAAGCGGTACCGTCTGTGCGTTCGGCTTTTTCGATTTTGACGCGCAAATCAAACCACGCCGCCTGACCGGTGACCGGATCGGCGTTCGACCATCGCATACCGTCGGCTTTGGGCGGCAGCAGCTCGCTGATCAGGTGATTGAGCAAATAGCCTTTGTTGGCTTCGGGTGCCTTTTCATCCAAGGCCCACGCACCCTTGCGTTTGCCAATGGCGTTCCACGTCCAGACGGTCTTGGCGTTCAGCGCGTCCATCCGCGCCACCGGCACCTTGATGCGTCCGTGGCGCGAGATCAGCCACGCCCAGTCACCGTCCGAGAATCCGTGTTCCTCGAACACCTTGCCCGGCACGAAAAGTGGATTAGTACCGTGGATTTGGCGCAGCCACGCATTTTGCGACCCCCAGCTGTGGTACATGGCGGCGGGGCGTTGCGTGAGCGCGTGCAGCGGAAATTCAGCCGTATCGATCACGTCTTCCTCGAACGGCGCATACCAGATCGGCAGCGGGTCCATCCCCGCTTTGATCTGGTCGCGCAACCGGTCGGGCGGCTGGATATCTCCGTGGCCTTCGGCGGCCAACTGGAATTTGCGCAAAGGCTCGACGTAAAGCTGAAACAGATAGGGTTGCGGCACATCAAAAATACCGCGCTTGACCGCCCAGTCCTGATACGCGGCGTTCCAGGGTTTGTAATAAAGCGCGTCGTCGGGAATATGGTCGATCCAGAAACCGCCGTTGTCGATGTAGGCCTGGATTTGGTTGGGGTTGGGTTCACCGCGACCCTTGCCCTGGCCGTCCTTGCCGCGAAATCCGGCCAGCGGCCCGACGCCGGGGCGGCGCTGATGATTGACGATATAATCGGCGTAATCCGCATAAGTCGCTGTACCGTCTGCGTTCACCATCCCCGGCAGCCCGAGCTTAGCGCCCAATTGGATCAACGCAGACTGAAACCCACGGACGCCTTCGTGACCGGGGCGCACGGGGTCGACCACGGGCCAGCGGATGCTGTCGGCCAAAGCGTCGGCCTCACAAATCGGGCGGTCAAGCAGCGACATGCAGTCGTGGCGCTCCAGATACGTGGTATCGGGCAGGATCAGGTCGGCGTAAGCCACCATTTCGCTTGAATAGCTATCAGAGTAAATGATGTGCGGGATGACGTATTCGCCGTCGTCTTCCTTGTCGGTCAGCATGTCCATAACTTTGGTCGTGTTCATCGAACTGTTCCACGACATGTTGGCCATATACAAAAACAGCGTGTCGATTTTGTAGGGATCACCGGCATGGGCATTGGAAATGACCATATGCATCAGCCCGTGGCTCGACATCGGGTTTTCCCACGTAAACGCCTTGTCGATGCGCACCGGCGCACCGTCGTCTTTGAGCAGCAGGTCCTCAGGGCCGCGCACGAACCCCAGATGCGGGCCGTTGAGCGCTTTGCCCGTGTTGAATCCGGCGTGCGGTCTGGGGTGAGCTTCGATCGGTTTGGGATAAGGCGGTTTGAATCGAAATCCGCCCGGCACTTCGACCGAACCCAACAGAATTTGCAGTATGTGCAGTGCGCGGCAGGTCTGAAAACCGTTCGAATGCGCCGAGATTCCGCGCATGGCATGAAACGACACCGGACGCCCGGTCATGCTGGCATGTCGTTCGCCTTTCCAGTCGGTCCACGGTTGATCAATGGTGATTTCCTGCTCAAAAGCCACATGCGCCAGTTCGGCGGCGATACGTTTGATGTCTTTGACGGCAATGCCGCAGCGGTCGGCGACCGCTTCGGGCGTGTACGCATCGGTCAGGTATTTTTCGGCCAAAAGCTGAAAAACCGGACGGTGGGTGATCCCAGCAGCCCGCAGGCTGCCCGCCATATCCGCCTTGATGCCTTTTTTATCAAAGGCCACGGGCTTGCCGGTGGCGCGGTCCAGAACCTGTGGTTTGCCGTCATCACCCCGCAAAAACAGTCCAAATTCCGGTGAGGATGTGTCGCCGTTCACCAGAAACGGTGCGTTGGTATAGCGCGATAAGTAATTCAGATCGACTTTGCCCGCCTCCAGCAGCTCGTGAACAAGCGCCAGAATGAACAACCCGTCGGTGCCCGGCGTGATCCCGACCCACTCATCGGCAACCGCATTGTACCCCGAGCGAACGGGATTTACGCCGATGATTTTCGCACCGCGTTCCTTCAGCCGACCCATGCCCATTTTGATCGGGTTGCTGTCGTGGTCTTCGGCGACACCAAATATCATAAACAATTTGGTGCGCTCCCAGTCGGGTGTACCAAACTCCCAGAACGCGCCACCCATGGTGTAAATACCCGCCGCCGCCATATTGACCGAACAAAA
>CAZPQL010000040.1:0-29157 GCA_964588725.1 uncultured Rhodobacterales bacterium | reverse complement strand
GCGGCCTATAATTATCTGGCGATGCAGCAGGCGATCGTCGACAGCGGGCTGGAGGATGGCGACGTGTCCAACCCGCGCACGGGGCTGGTCATGGGATCGGGCGGGCCAAGTACGTCGAATTTTTTCAATGCCCATCAGATCGTGATCGAGAAAGGCGCACCTAAACGGATGGGGCCGTTCATGGTCACACGCTGCATGTCCTCGACCAATTCCGCCTGTCTGGCCACACCTTTCAAAATTAAGGGCGTGAATTATTCCATCACCTCGGCCTGTTCTACGTCTGCCCATTGCATCGGCAACGGCGTTGAACAAATTCAATTGAACAAACAGGACGTGGTCTTTGCCGGTGGCGGAGAAGAGCTTGATTGGACTTTGTCGTGCCTGTTTGACGCCATGGGGGCGATGTCATCCAAATATAACGACACGCCGGAATTGGCATCGCGCGCCTTTGACGCCAGGCGCGACGGGTTTGTCATCGCAGGGGGTGGTGGTGTGGTGGTTCTGGAGGCACTGGAACACGCCAAAGCGCGCGGCGCCAGGATTTACGCCGAGGTGACGGGCTACGGCGCCACGTCGGACGGGCACGATATGGTGGCCCCGTCGGGCGAAGGCGGCGAGCGCAGTATGCGCCTTGCCTTAGGCACGCTGGGGGATCGCACCGTCGATTACATCAACGCCCACGGCACCTCGACACCGGCAGGCGACGTCACCGAAGTTCAGGCGGTGCGCCGCGTGTTCGGCGAGGGATCGACCCCGCCGATCAGTTCGACCAAGTCGCTGACCGGTCACAGCCTTGGGGCCACGGGCGTGCAGGAAACCATTTATTCTCTGATCATGATGCGAGACCGCTTCATCGCGGCTTCGGCCAATGTGACCGAGCTGGATCCGGCATTGCACGCGAATGAGATTGTCACCAGCCGACGCGATGATGTTGAATTGGATACGGTCATTTCAAACAGCTTTGGTTTTGGCGGCACCAACGCAACGCTGGCACTAAGCAAATACCACGGGTGAGGACATATGGCTGATCTTCTGACAGGCAAACGCGGATTGGTAATGGGGGTTGCGAACGACCGTTCTATCGCATGGGGGATTGCCTCGGCCATGGCGGCAGAGGGCGCTGAACTGGCGTTCACCTATCAGGGCGACGGGTTTGGCAAGCGTGTGCAGCCACTGGCGGAAAGTGTGGGCTCGCGCATCGTGGTGCCCGCCGATGTGCAGGATGATGCCTCGCTCGACAAGGTGTTTGATACGATCGCAAGAGAATGGGGCGCGCTGGATTTTCTGATCCACGCCATTGCGTTTTCCGACAAGAACGAACTGACCGGCAATTTTCGTGATACCAGCCGCGAGAATTTCAAAAACACCATGGATATATCGTGTTACTCCTTGATCGATCTCGCACGCCGCTGCGTGCCGCTGATGCGGGACGGCGGCACGATCCTGACGCTGACGTTTCAGGGATCCAACAGAGTCACCCCGTTTTATAACGTCATGGGAACAGCCAAGGCGGCGCTGGAAAGCACGGTGCGTTATCTGGCCAACGATCTGGGACCTGAAAGCATTCGCGTCAACGCCATTTCGCCGGGACCGATGCGCACGCTGGCCGGCGCGGCGATTGGCGGCGCGCGGAAAACCTATCGCGCCACCGAGGCCAACGCGCCACTGCGCGTCAACGCCACGCTGGAAGCGGTGGGCGGAACCGCCGTTTATCTGGCGTCCGATTACGGCGCCTGCACGACCGGCGAGATCGTGCGCGTCGATGGCGGATATCACGTATTGGGCATGGCGCAGCCGGAAAACCTGTAAACGGCGTGAGGCTTCCCGCTAAAGGCTTGACCTGCGGTCGTTTCCTACCCGGCCAATGCGCTGAATCCCCAGGTTGGATTTGAAACGGTTGGCCTGCGGCGAGAGTATTTATACAAAAATGAAACAGAATTGGGTCATTGATCTTTCACCCCTAAGTGATCTGTGCCACCTTTTGATTTCAAGGAGGCGACACCATGGCCATTACCACCTGCATTTTTGACGCTTACGGCACGCTTTTTGATGTGTCTGCGGCTGCACGCGAGTGCGCGGCTGAACCTGGACGCGAAGCGCTTGCGGCGACGTGGCAAAAACTGGCAGGCGACTGGCGGTTGAAGCAGTTGCAATACACCTGGCTGCGCGCCGTCATCGGCGACCATTGCGATTTCTGGGACGTGACGCAAAACGGGTTGGACTACGCGCTTGAGGCCAATGGGCTAAGTAACGACGCCGAGCTGCGCGAACGTCTGTTGGCGCTCTATTGGGAACTGTCGGCATACGATGAAGTGCCTGTCATGCTGGCCACCTTGAAAGATCGGGGACTGGCGACCGCGATCCTGTCTAACGGGTCGCCCCAAATGCTGGCAGGCGCTGTTGGATCGGCCGGTATTGGCGATTTGCTTGACGATGTATTAAGCGTTGAAACTGTGGGTGTGTTCAAGCCACACAAGTCGGTTTACGATATGGTCGGGACGCGATTTGATTGCCAACCAGAGGACGTGCTTTTTATGTCCTCAAATGGGTGGGATGCCGCCGCCGCCAGTCGGTACGGCTTTCAAACCGTCTGGGCCAACCGCGCCGGCGAGCCGGTCGATCGTTTACCGTGGGCGCCCAATGTCGTCGTGGCCGATTTGATCAATGTGCCCGAGATCGTCAATCAGCTGTAATGGAATATTTTGAAACCTCGGATGGTCTGAAACTGGCTTACCGGCTTGACGGGGCGGGACCCCCGGTTTTGTGCCTTGCCGGTCTGACCCGTGACCACCACGATTTTGATGAAATGATCGCAGGTATCAGCACGGCGAATTTTATCCGAATGGATTATCGGGGTCGCGGACTCTCTGATTTTGATCCCGACTATCGGAATTATGCGGTACATGTCGAAGCGCGCGACGCCATCGAATTGCTGGACCATCTGGGGATCGACAGGACCGCGATCATCGGAACGTCACGGGGCGGCATCATCGCAATGGTTTTGGCTGCTCGCGTCCGGCATCGGTTGTCCGGAGTCTTGCTTAACGATATCGGGCCGGAGCTGACGGCGGGTGGTCTGGAGCGGATCAAGGGTTATTTGGGGCGAAATCCGGGCTATAAAACCCACGTCGAAGCTGCCGCAGACCTGCCACGGGTGTCGACCGGATTCGCCAAAATTTCAGCGGCGCGCTGGATGGACGAAGCCAAGCGCCTGTGGAATGACGGCCCCAACGGCCTGACAATCAAATACGACCCCAAATTGCGCGACGCGTTTCTGAGCAACGCCCAGAATGCTGACCCCGATTTGTGGCCGTTTTTTGACGCCATGAACGGTATGCCGCTGGCGTTGTTGCGCGGCGAAAATTCGGATTTATTGTCCAGAGAAACGGCGGAAAAAATGCGCAAGAAACGCCCGGATATGTTGTTTGCCGAGGTCGCCGACCGCGCCCATATTCCGTTTTTGGACGAGGACGTTAGCGTAAAGTTAATCAACAACTTCATTGAGTTAACGGCGTGATCGACATCGCGATGGTCGAGGCCGCCGCCGCGCGGCTATCGGGACACGCGCGCCGTACGCCGCTGCTAAGCTCGCCGTTTCTGGACGACGTCGCCGGGCGGCGGGTTTTGGTCAAAGCCGAGTGCCTCCAGCATACGGGATCGTTCAAATTTCGCGGCGGCTGGTCGGCGTTGTCGGGCATGTCTGAGACCGACCGCGCCAAAGGCGTGCTGGCGTTCTCATCCGGCAACCACGCGCAGGGCGTGGCGTTGGCGGCGCGGCAGCACGGTGTACCTGCCGTCATCATCATGCCGTCTGACGCGCCGCATTTGAAAATCAGCAACACCCGCGCTCTGGGGGCCGAAGTCGTGCTTTACGACCGCCAGAAAGAAGACCGCGAAGCTTTGGGTCTGCAATTGCAATCTACGCGGGGCCTGACGCTGATCAAGCCATTCGATGAACCGCTGGTGATCGCCGGACAAGGCAGTTGCGGGCTGGAAATCGCAGCGCAAGTGGCAGAGCGGGGCGTCGCGAATGCCGAGGTTCTGGTGCCCTGCGGAGGTGGCGGATTGACCGCCGGGATCGCTCTGGCGTTGGAAGCGAAAGCCCCGGGGCTGCTGGTACGACCGGTCGAGCCGGAAAATTTCGATGACGTGACACGCTCGCTTAACGATGGGCAGATTGCCCGTAACGCCGCGATGACCGGCTCAATCTGCGATGCCATTTTGACGGAATCACCGGGTACGCTTACTTTTCCTTTGTTGCTACGACTTTGCGGGCCCGGAATAGTCGTGTCTGACGACGAAGTTCTGCAGGCCATGGCAATGGCATTTCTGCATTTGAAAATCGTCATAGAACCCGGCGGGGCCGTGGGTTTGGCGGCGGCGTTGTTTCACGGCAATGAACTGGACGGCGACACCATCATTGCGGTCGCCACAGGAGGCAACGTGGACAGCGCGATGTTCATGACTGCGCTCGGGCGTTTTGGTACAGTGGAATAGGAACGCAGGTGGCTGACTGTGATTTCATCATTGTGGGCGGCGGAATCGCCGGTGTGTCCGCGGCAGCGCGGCTGGCGGCCCTGGGGTCGGTGCTGTTGCTGGAGGCGGAGGGCGCCTTGGGCACACAGGCGTCGGGGCGCTCGGCGGCGATGTTTTTGGAAAATTACGGCAACGACGTTGTGCAGGCGCTGAACCGCGCCAGCGTCGATCACCTCGCAAATTTTGACCAAAGCGTCCTGTCGCCACGCGGGGTGATGTCCGTGGCGCGGGCCGATCAGAAAGACGCATTTCTGGCCGAGGTCGCCGCGTTTGACATGGAGGTGTTACCGCAATCGGAGGCCACAAAAATGGTGCCGATCCTTAATCCTGAAACGGTGGCTTTTGCCGCACATTCGCGCGCACCGTGCGATCTGGACACTGATTTGCTATTGCAAAACTTTGCGCGCAGCGCGCGGGCGCAGGGTGCGGAGATGCGTACAGGTGCGCGGGTTGACACGATCACTCACCGCCGGGGTGGCGGCTGGCAAATCGGTGCCGGAGGCCAGCGAATTTCCTGCCGTATTCTGATCAATGCCGCAGGGGCATGGGCCGATCACGCAGCAGGACTGGCGGGTGTCGCACCGCTTGGCCTGCAACCCTACCGCCGGTCGATGGCGCGCCTGCCGGCACCCGGTGGGCACGATGTGACAGACTGGCCGATGCTGCATTCGGCGGCCGACGACTGGTACGCCAAGCCCGACGCCGGCAAATGGCTGGTGTCGCCGTCCGAGGCTGATCCGATGGCACCGTTTGACGCGTTTGCCGACGACATGGTCATTGCGCAGGGGTTGGACCGGTACAGCTGGATGGTCACGACACCGGTGACACGGGTGGAAACCACATGGGCGGGGTTGCGCACGTTTGCACCCGACAATGCGCTGGTTATTGGCTTTGATGGCGACGCAAACGATTTTTTCTGGCTGGCGGGACAGGGTGGTTACGGTTTTCAGACCGCCGCTGCCGCCAGCGCGCTGGCAGCCGACTTGATTGCCGGGCGGGCTCCGGCACTGGCTGCTGACGTGGTTGCAGCCCTTGACCCTTTACGATTTTCCTGAGCCAGAGACGTTCCCGCCCAACCCTTGACCTGCGGTTGGATCTCGCACCGTCCGATGCTGTGAGGCCCCATTGGAGACTTGAGATTTGGGCATGGCGTCTAAATGCTGTGCGACAGGTCGTTGAGGATCGGGCAGTCGGGACGGTCGTCGCCTGCGCAGGCATCAACCAGTTCGGACAGCGTGGCGTGCATGTCCTGAAGCGCGCGGATTTTCTGGCGGATGGCGTCCAGATGGCGTCCGGCGATCTTTTTGACGTCGGCGCTGGCCCGGCTTTTGTCACCGTATAGCGCCATGAGTGTGCGGCAATCGCTGACCGAAAATCCAAGCGCACGGGCGCGTTCCAGAAACTGCAGATTGTGAAGGTCGGTATCGCTGAACGCGCGATATCCGTTGGCGCTGCGCGCCGGTGTGATCAGCCCGATGTCTTCGTAATAACGAATGGTTTTGGCAGGCAGATTGGATTTACTGGCGACGTCTCCTATATTCATTGCGCTTTGAACCTCCGCAGTCGCAGCGCGTTGGTCAGCACAAACACACTGGACAGCGCCATGGCCGCAGCCGCAAACATTGGCGACAGCAACACGCCGCTGAACGGATACAGCACACCGGCGGCGACCGGGATCAACAGAACGTTATAGCCGAACGCCCAGAACAGGTTCTGGCGGATGTTGCGCATGACGGCACGGCTGAGGGCAAGCGCCGCAGGCACAGAGGTCAGTTCACCCCGCATGAGCACCACATCGGCGCTTTCGATCGCCACATCGGTGCCGGTGCCGATGGCGATACCCACGTCCGCGGCGGCCAACGCCGGTGCGTCGTTGATGCCGTCGCCCACAAAAGCCACTTTGCCGTTGTCAGTTTTCAGCTGTGCGATCGCGGCAACTTTGCCTTCGGGCAGCACCTCGGCAATCACCTCGTCGATGCCAAGCGTGGCTGCGACGGCCTCGGCTGTATGCCGGTTGTCGCCGCTGATCATCACCACTTTCAGGCCCATGTCGTGCAGCGATCTTATCGCCTGCGGTGTGGTCTCCTTGATCGCATCCGCCACAGCGACCACGGCGGCAAGCCTGCCGTTAATCGCCACGTAAAGCGGGGTTTTCCCGGCACTGGCGAGATCGGCGGCGTGGCCCGCCATGGCGGCATCGACCGTTACGTTCAGGCGTTCCATATAGCGGTCGGCACCGGCGGCCAATATTTCGCCTTGCAGCGAGGCCGTGACACCAAATCCGGCCAGAGCCTCAAAATCGCTGACGTCGGGCGGTTCGATGCCGCGATTTTCGGCTTCGGCAACGATGGCCGTGGCCACGGGGTGTTCAGAGTGCGACTCCAGTGCGGCCAGTCTGGTCAGCACGTCAGTTTCGTCAAAGCCTTCAACAATGCGCAGGTCGGTCAATCGCGGCGTGCCTTCGGTCAGGGTGCCGGTTTTATCAATCGCGATCACACGCGCGTCCGACAGTTCCTGCAGCGCGTCACCTTTGCGAAACAGCACGCCAATCTCGGCACCGCGCCCGGTGCCCACCATGATCGATGTCGGCGTCGCCAGCCCCATGGCGCAGGGGCAGGCGATAATCAGAACCGACACACCCGCCACCAGCGCAAGGCTGATCGCCGGTGCCGGAGCGAAAACCAGCCAGACCAGAACGGTCAGCGCCGCCACACCGAGCACCGCTGGCACAAACCAACCCGTGACTTTGTCGACCAGCGCCTGAATCGGCAATTTGGCACCTTGGGCGTTTTCGACCAGCGCAATAATTTGCGACAGCACTGTGTCCGCGCCGATACGGGTTGCGCGAAAGGTAAACGTGCCGGTTGTGTTGATGGTGCCGCCGACTACCTCGTTTCCCGCCACTTTGCGCACCGGCGCGGGTTCTCCGGTGATCATTGACTCGTCGACGAACGACTGGCCGTCTTCGACCGTACCGTCGGTGGCAATTCGATCCCCGGGGCGGATGTGGATCAGATCGTTCAGGCGCAGGTCGGCGTGGGAAATCTCGACGAGATTACCGTCACGGGTCACACGCGCCACTTTGGGTCGCAGACCCACCAGATGCCGGATGGCCGCACCGGTGCGGCCTTTGGCACGGGCTTCGAGCAGTCGGCCAAACAGGATCAGCGTGACGATCACAGCGGCGGCTTCAAAATACACCCCCCGCGTGCCTTCTGGCAGCAGCTGCGGCGCGAATGTCACGACCACGGAAAATATCCACGCTGCGCCCGAGCCAAGCGCCACCAGCGAGTTCATGTCGGGGGCACGTTTGAAAAGCGCGGGCACGCCTTTGACCAGAAACACGCGTCCCGGTCCGGCGAGAATGGCCGTCGTCAGCCCAAGTTGGATCAGGCGGTCGACCTGAAAGCCGATGGTACTGCCGATCAGATCGCGAAACGCGGGAACAAAATGACCGCCCATGGCCAGAATGACGACCGGTAGTGCCAGCACAGCCGACACAAGCACTTCGCGACGCAGGGTGGCGATTTCCACATCGCGTTTTTCGTCGCGTTTCTCGGCCGCGACGGCACCGGCAACGCGCGCCGGATAGCCAGCATCGGTGACCAGCGCGCTAAGAGCGGCATCAGACGTCAGCCCGCCTGTATAAGTGATATGTGCTGTTTCCGTCGCCAGATTGACACTGGCGGATTGCACGCCGGAATGCGCCAGCAATGCCTTTTCAACGCGCCCGACACAGGACGCACAGCTCATGCCGTCTATTTGCAGGGTTAACTCCTCGGTCCGCACGCTGTAGCCGGCACCGACAATCGCGGCGTTGATCTGCGACTCATCAGCAGGGTCGAAATAGTGCACTTCGGCGTTTTCCGTGGCGAAGTTGACGTTGGCGTCTTTCACCCCGGGAATGGCCAGAATCGCCTTTTGTGCCCGCGCGGCACAGGAGGCGCAGTTTAATCCGTCAATGCCGATTCGGACGTCTTTTTCATCTAGCATATTGATTTCTCATCATTAATTTTTCGCCGTTTGGGCGATATTGATTGTCTCTGACTTTCATTTAATCCTTCCAGTAACTGTAAGGTCAAGACCCCGCACCTGCCAAAGTGAATTTCGGACTTTTTGTCGGTGATGGAATCGGCTTAACCTGCACACACAACAATCAGGAGCGCGATCATGGACGCACGAATCACCGGCTGGGGCCACACGCAGTTTGGACGTCTTGAAGGCCAGTCGGCAGAAGATCTGATCGTTGCCGCTGCGAGCGAAGCGCTGGAACACGCGGGCGTTGCCGCCAAAGACGTGGATGCTATCTGGCTGGGCCATTTCAACGCCGGCATGGTGCCCGACGGTTTTGCCAGCTCGCTGGCGCTGCAACTGGACGACGACTTGCGCTTTACCCCTGCCACGCGCTGCGAAAACGCCTGTGCCAGCGGTTCGGCGGCGGTTTACAGCGCGCGCAACGCGATCAAGGCGGGAGACGCCAAAATCGCGCTGGTGGTCGGGGTTGAAAAAATGACTGATCTCGACACCAAGGGCGTGACCAAGTCCTTGGCGGCGGCGGCGTATCAGAAAGAGGAATCGGACGTAACTTTTCCGCAGGCATTCGCGCGCATCATGGCGGCGTACTATCAGAAATACGGCGATCACGGTGCACCGTTGGCGCGCATCGCTGCCAAGAACCACCTGAACGCCATGAGCAACCCTCTGGCACATATGCGCAAGGATGTGGGATTTGATTTTTGCAACACTCCAAGCGAGCGCAATCCGGTGATTGCACCACCTTTACGGCTGTCGGATTGTTCTCTGATCACCGACGGCGCTGCGGCCATTGTGATGATGTCCGACGATGTGGCCGCCGGGCAGGAACACAATATCGCCTTTCGTGCGGCTGCGCATGTGAACGATTTCCTGCCGGTTTCCAAGCGCGATATGCTTAAATTCGAGGGCCCCGCGCAGGCGTTTGCGCAGGCTTATGCGGCGGCGGGCGTCAACGTGCACGATCTGGATTTTGCCGAGGTGCACGACTGTTTTACCATCGCGGAATTGCTGATTTACGAGGCGATGGGGCTGGCGGCGCAAGGTCAGGGTGCACGCGCGATCGACGAGGGTACAGTGTTGGCCGATGGTAAATTGCCGATCAACCTGTCGGGCGGGCTCAAGGCCAAGGGGCATCCGGTGGGGGCGTCAGGCGTGTCGATGCACGTGATGGCGGCGATGCAGCTGACCGGTCTGGCCGGTGACATGCAGAAAAAAGGTGCCGAGCTGGGGGCAGTGTTCAACATGGGCGGCACCGGTGTGGCGAATTACTGCTCGATTCTCGAGAACGCGGCAAAAGTCTGATGAACCCCGCGCAGTGGCTGGCGCGCAGCGCTGCGCGAACGCCCGACCGCCCGGCGCTGTATCGCGGAACAGAACTGGTCGCTGACTACAGAACATTTTACCACCGGAGCGCCGCAATTGCCGGTGCGCTGACAGCCGAATGCGGGCTGGTCGCGGGTGATCGCGTCGCGATCTACATGAACAACCGCACCGAATATCTTGAAGCGCTCTACGGCATCTGGTGCGCGGGCGGCGTGCCAGTACCGGTGAACGCCAAATTGCACCCCAAAGAGGCGGCGTGGATCATCGGCGACAGCCAAGCCCGCGTAGTTTTCAGCGCGGGCGCGCTGGGCGATGGACTTTGCGATCGGCTGCCGGACACCGATTTGCCCGTGCTCTTGGCCGACGCGGATTTCGAGCGGCTGTACAGCGCGACGCCCGTGGGCGCGCCGGTTCAAACCGGCGCCGGAGACATGATCTGGCTGTTTTACACCTCGGGCACCACGGGCAAGCCCAAAGGCGTGATGATCAGCTCGACGGCGCTGGAAACGATGATATATACCTATTTTGTCGATGTGGACGACGTGCCGCCCGACAGTGCCATTCTGTATGCCGCGCCCATGTCGCACGCTGCCGGTATTTACAATTTTATGCATGTGATGCGCGGCGCCCCGCATGTCGTGCCGGTCTCCGGCGCGTTCGATGCCGGTGAAATTCTGGAATTGGCACCCAAAATCGGTAATTTGTCGATGTTTGCGGCACCGACGATGGTGAAACGACTGGTCGACCACGCCAAGGCTGCGGGTCTGTCGGGCGACGGGCTGCGCACCATAATTTATGCGGGCGGGCCGATGTACCTGGCGGATATTATCGAGGCCGTAGATGTGATGGGGCCGAGGTTTGTACAGGTCTACGGTCAAGGCGAATGTCCGATGGCGATCACAGCGCTGTCGCGGGCGCTGATTGCCGACCGCGCTCATCCGCGCTGGCGCGAGCGACTGGCGTCGGTTGGTGTGGCGCAAAGCTCTGTGGTCGTGCGCGTCGTTGACGATGACGGGGTGGAATTGCCGGTGGGCGCTATTGGCGAGATCACGGTGAAAGGGCTGCCGGTGATGACGGGCTATTGGAAAAACCCCGAGGCTACGGCCACCACCTTGCGCGACGGCTGGCTTTGGACCGGCGACATGGGGGCAGTTGACAAAGACGGGTTCGTTTCGCTGCACGACCGCTCCAAAGATATGATCATTTCGGGGGGGTCGAACATCTATCCGCGCGAGGTTGAAGAGGCATTGTTGCTGCACGCGTCGGTGTCGGAGGTTGCGGTTGTCGGGCGGGCAGATACCACGTGGGGCGAAAAAGTGGTGGCGTTTGTTGTCGCGTCGGGCGACGTGCCCAGCGAGGCCGATCTGGATGCCCATTGTCTGGGCGAGATCGCGCGGTTTAAGCGGCCAAAGGACTACCGGTTTGTCGATGAACTGCCAAAAAGTAATTACGGCAAGGTTTTGAAAACGGTGTTGCGGGAGATGCTGGAACAGTAGCGGGGCCGACGCGAGGTCCGCACCATTTGCGCGGACCAAGGGCGCAGGCCGGGACATCATCCCGGCCAGAAGTGATCAACTCTGCCTCTCAAACCCCTCACGATAAAATTTCAACCAGTTTTCGCCCATGACCGCATCCACGTCGCTGTCCGAAAACCCCACTGCGCGCAGCCCCGTGGCAATGCCTTCAAAATCCCGGTTGTCGCGGTACCAGGACGGCATGTCCGGAAACCCCGCCGCCCCGGCGCTGCCTTCACCAAAATCCATATCGCGCGACCAGCGGCCCATGCGCATCCATTCCACCACAGAATCCGGCTGGTCCTGACACAAATCGCTGCCGATCCCCAGATGCGCAACGCCGATGCGCTCTGCGCACTCTGCGATCATGGTGCAAAAACTGTCGCGTGTGCAATCGCTGCCATCCTTCAGGTGATGCGGATAAAGCGAAAACCCCAACATACCGCCGCTTTGGCCAAGCGCGTCGAGCACCGCGTTCTTTTTGTTGCGCAGCGCCGGCGCCCAGAAATGCGGGTTGGCGTGGGTGATCGCAATCGGGCGTGTTGATATTTCCATGGCTTCAAGCGTCGAGCGGTCGGCAGAGTGGCTCATATCCACGACCATGCCGACGCGGTTCATTTCGGCGATGATCTGGCGGCCCATGCGGGTTATGCCGGGATCTTCTTCCTCGTAACAGCCGGTGGCCAGCAAGGACTGATTGTTATACGAAAGCTGCATGAACCGCACGCCAAGTTGATGCAGAATTTCAACCAGCCCAAAGTCGTCTTCAATCGGCGATGGGTTTTGCAGCCCGAAAAATACCGCCGTGCGACCGGTGGTGCGTGCCGTGGTGACGTCTTCGGCGTTGAACCCCTGAAAGATCAGATCGGGAAAACGTTGGAACCATGCGTTCCACTGTTCAATGTTCAGCACGGTTTCACGAAAATTTTCGTGATACGCGATGGTCACGTGAACGGCGTCAAGCCCGCCTTCACGCATTTGGCGAAAGATTTTTTCGCTGTAATTGGCGTACTGCAGGCCGTCGACGCGCACAGCCCGGGTCAACTTTTATCCTTTCGCGTCACGCCCTCGAACCAATCCACAATGATCTGCCGGTCTCTTTGTTCCATGAATGTGATGTTGCCCGGCGGCATGGCATGGCTGCGTCCCGCCCAGAGGTATATCTGGCGCGCATGGCGAACGATTTGCGCATCGGTCTCAAGAACCAGATTGCGCGGCGGCGAATGGACGCCGTCCCAATAGGGTTCGACGGTGTGGCACATGGAGCAATAGTCAGAAACCGTATCGCGCACTGCAGCAAAATCCGATGACGCGACAAGTTTTGTCTGTGCCGGTGACAGCTGTGCGTCACCCTGCGTTTCGTCGGCAGGCCACGACAGCGTGGAAAGCCAAACGGCGGCCAGAAACAATATTGCGGTTGCCGCCCATGTCCACCTTGGATTGCCGACACGCGCGTGGATGGAATTGAAATAGTGGCGGATAGTGACGCCCATTAAAAACACCAGCGCCGCGATCACCCAGTTGTACGGAGTCGCGTATGCCACCGGATAATGGTTGGACAACATCAGAAACAACACAGGTAATGTCAGATAGTTGTTGTGGGTCGAGCGCTGCTTGGCGATTTTGCCGTATTTGGGATCGGGTGTCCGTCCGGCGATAAGGTCGGCAACAACGATTTTCTGGTTTGGGATGATGATCAGAAAAACGTTGGCTGTCATGATCGTGGCGGTGAATGCGCCGAGGTGCAAAAACGCGGCGCGCCCCGAAAACACCTGCGTGTAACCCCACGCCATCGCCACGAGAATAAGATACAAAGCAATCATAAGGCGACGGTTGTCGTCGCCGAATCTGGATTTGCAGATCAAATTGTACATGATCCAGCCCAACGCGATCGACGCCACTGAAATCGCGATCGCAACGTTTGGTGTCAGCTCCATGACGCTGAGGTCGATCAGATACAGGTCGGCACCCACGTAATAGACGATAAACAACATCGCCACACCCGACAGCCATGTGAAATAACTTTGCCACTTGTGCCAGATCAGGTGCTGCGGCATGTTTTCGGGTGCGACCAGATATTTCTGGATGTGGTAAAACCCGCCGCCGTGCACCTGCCATTCCTCGCCAGACACACCTTTGGGCATGTTGGACCGCTGACGCAGACCCAGATCAAGGGCAATGAAAAAGAATGAAGACCCAATCCACGCGATGCCAGTAATGACGTGCACCCAGCGCACCGCAAAACTTACCCAATCCCAAATAATGGCAGATTCGTACATATGTCCCCCGCACGACGATTTCTGACATGGTGACCTTGGCTGTCAGATTTGGCAAGCCGGCATTGATCCGTTTATTCAAATGGGTCGGGTCACAGTCCCAAAAAGGTAAATAAGGCGTTAATACCTAAGGTAGAATACATAAAATTATTGCAACTTTACCGAAAGAAATGTCTTGCCCCACGCTGTGAGCTAAGCCTATTGTGAAGGGCAAGCAGCAGAATGGGTTGCCAACCGGGGACAGCACCACCCACCCCACCCCTCGCTCCCTCGTCCTTGGTTGGCAACCTCTCCTGCGGCTAAGTTTTTTTTGCAGCCATGCGCCTCTGACGGCTTGCGTCATCTGGCCTGGTTGCGCATAAAGCCCCCAGCAAAACCGAGGTTCCAATGCGCGCGCGAATTTTTCAACCCACACCCAACGCCATGCAATCCGGTCGCGCAAAAGGCGACGTTTGGGTCTTGGAATTTGCCCGCGACGCGTCGGCGATTGTTGATCCCCTGATGGGCTGGACCGGATCGGACGGCGCGCAAACGCAGGTTCGGCTTACCTTTGACAGCAAACAGGCGGCGCTTGAATACGCCAGCGACAAGGGGATAGATTGCTCGGTAGCCACCCCTAACCTGCGCAAACCCAACATTCGCGCCGGCGGCTACGGCGACAATTTCGCCACAAACCGCCGCGCGGTCTGGACTCATTGAAGACCGCGACATTCCCGCCCGAACCGTCAGATAACTGCCAGTTTGCTTGCACCGCGCGTCAAGTTGCGCAATCATGCCGCGCAGCGATCAGAAGGGGACACAATGCGCAAGTTTCTCGTTATTTTGGACGATTCAACCGAGTGTTTGAACGCGATGCGGTTTGCGGCCCTGCGCGCAGCCCACACGGGCGGCGGTGTGACGGTTTTGGCGGTGATCCCCCCGGAAGAGTTTAACCACTGGATTGGTGTGGCCGACATCATGCGCGCCGAAGCGCGCGAGCGCATCGAGGCGCATTTCAATGTCTTTTCCAAAAGAATGCAGGACCAGGAAGGTATCACACCTGATCTGGTGATCCGCGAAGGCAAGGCCGTGACCGAAATACTCGATTACGTTCAGGACGATGACGAAATCGGAGTGCTTGTGCTGGGCGCGGGCGTTTCCGGCGAAGGTCCCGGCCCGCTTGTGACCCACATGAGCCGTTCAGCCGGTTCGCTGCCGGTTCCAATCACCATTGTTCCCGGCGGAATGAGCAAACAGGCAATTATTGCCGTCAGTTAGGCCCATCCCGGTTTTAGAAACGTTCTAAGTTCTTGACAATTTTGGTCGGAATCGTCATATCAGTTTCAGAGAGATATAGGTGAAATCATGTTTATTCAGACCGAATCCACGCCCAACCCCGCGACGCTGAAATTCCTGCCGGGTCAAACCGTTCTGGAATCCGGCACAGCCGATTTCCCCAGTGCTGATTCGGCGGGTAAATCAGCGCTTGCCACGCGCATATTTGCGACATCCGGCGTGACCGGTGTATTTTTTGGCAGCGACTTCGTTACTGTGACCAAAGAGGACACGCTGGACTGGAACCATTTGAAACCAGCTATATTGGGCGCGATCATGGAACATTTCCAGTCTGGTGAACCGGTGATGGAAGGCAGCGATACAGCGTCGGGCCACAAGGACCACGACGGGCCGGATGCCGAAATAGTCAGTCAGATCAAAGAGCTGCTGGATACCCGTGTGCGCCCCGCTGTGGCCCAGGACGGCGGTGACATCACGTTTCACGGCTTTGAAAAAGGCGTGGTCTATCTGCACATGCAAGGCGCTTGCGCCGGTTGCCCGTCGTCAACCATGACCTTGAAAATGGGCATCGAGAACCTGCTGCGTCATTATATCCCCGAGGTCACCGAGGTGCGCCCGATTGCCGCCTAAACATACTGTACTGGCTTTTGATACTTCGGCCGCGCATTGCGCGGTCGCTTTGCTTTGCGGTGATGCGGTGTTGGCGCAGGATTGTGAATCCATGTCGCGCGGACAGGCAGAAAGTCTGTTCGGGATAATCGAGCGCGTCATGGAGCAGGCGCACGTTGGCTGGCGTGACATCGACGCAATCGGCACCGGAACGGGACCGGGAAATTTCACCGGTGTTCGCCTGTCGGTATCTGCGGCGCGCGGGCTGTCGCTGGCGCTGGACTGTCCGGCGATCGGGGTGTCGACGCTCCAAGCGCAGGCTTATGAATTGGGTGAAAACACTTTGTCTACGGTCGATGCGCGCCAAAACCATGTTTATCAGCAGGTTTTTGGCAGGCAGACCACATCCGCGCCGCTTCGCTTGGGAATCGCGGACATCACTGTGGCCACTCATGGTGACATTATTACCTGCGTCGGTCACGGGGCTGAAAATCTGGCACAAACTCTGGGGGCAACGCACCGGTCACCAAAACATCCTTTGGCCGAGGCCATTGCACGCCTGGCCCACGGTCGCGTGGGATCTGACCACGGGCGTCCGGCACCGCTTTATCTGCACGAACCCGACGCCGTGCCCGGCAATCGCGTGCCGTTACGCATTCTCCCGTGAACGCGGACCAGCTGGCGGCGCTGCACGGCCTTTGCTTTACCAGTCCAAGACCGTGGAGCGCGGCAGAGTTTAACGACATGCGCAAGCAGGGCGCATGCGTGGACTGTGAACAAACCCATGGTTTCATCGTCACGCAAACCGTGGCGGATGAGGCTGAAATCCTGACACTGGCGGTAGATCCCAACCATCGTCGCCGTGGCATCGCCCAACGGTTGGTGGCAGATTTTCTTGCGCGTACCTCTATATCAGGCACAAAGCGGGTGTTTCTAGAAGTCGCTAAACACAATTTGGCGGCACGACGGCTTTACGACGGTTGCGGGTTTCGCAATATCGGGCGGCGACCGGGTTATTACCGCCTTGCTGATGGGCGCCAAGTGGACGCCTTGCTGTTTGAAATGCGAATTGATCAAGTGTGATCGTGTGGCCACCGGTCCGTCGGTTGACAGAGAAATGGAAAAACCGGTGCAGTTTTTGAGTATCCGGTTAAAAATGGGTTGACCACAGAACGGACTCTGCGTCTACTTTGGTTATGGTCTTACAATGATCTGGACGGTGAACTGCGGGACACTGCTGACCCGTGGGCTGTCCGATGTCAATACAACAAACCGGGAGAAAAAAATGACCTTCATGAAAACAATCCTTGGCACAGCCAGTGCGCTGGCACTGAGTGCCGTGGCGGTGCTGGCCGATCCGGCCATCATTTACGATCTTGGTGGCAAATTCGACAAATCCTTTAACCAGTCGGCATTTGAAGGCGCTGAACGCTGGGCCAAGGAAACCGGCGGGTCGTACCGCGATATCGAACTGTCATCAGAAGCCCAACGCGAGCAGGCACTGCGCCGGTTTGCCGAAAGCGGTTTCAACCCGATCGTGATGACCGGATTTGGCTTTGCCTCGGCGCTGGATACGGTGGCACCGGACTTTCCGGACACCAAATTCGCCATCATCGACGTTAACTGGCTTAGCCAGCCAAATATTCGCGGCGTCGGCTTTTCCGAACACGAGGGATCGTACCTCGTAGGGATCGCAGCGGCCATGGCTTCTAAGTCAGGCACTGTCAGCTTTGTCGGCGGCATGGACATCCCGCTGATTCGCAAATTCGCCTGCGGTTACGTTCAAGGCGTCAAATCGGTGAACGCCGATGCGACAGTCATCCAGAACATGACCGGCACAACCCCTGCAGCGTGGAACGATCCGGTCAAAGGGGCCGAATTGACCAAAGCACAGATCGCCCAAGGCTCTGATGTGGTGTTCGCGGCGGCAGGTGGCACCGGTGTTGGTGTATTGCAGACGGCTGCCGACGAGGGCATTTTTTCAATCGGCGTGGACGCCAACCAGAACTACCTGCATCCGGGATCGGTTTTGACATCTATGCTCAAGCGGGTCGACAACGCTGTTTTCGATGCCTTTAGTCAGGGCGAGGGCCTTGAAACCGGCAACGTGACCATGAACACCGCCAGCGGCGGGGTTGACTATGCAGTCGACGAAAACAACGCCGAGGTTCTGACCGCCGATATGATTGCGGCGATTGATGCGGCCAAGGCCGGGATCATCGACGGATCGGTTTCGGTTCACGATTACACATCCGACGACAGCTGCCCGGCAAGCTAAGCCTGATGGCAAACGACAAGACACAGGGGCGGCAGGCAACTGCCGCCCCGGCTATTGAACTCGTCGGCATTTCCAAGGCTTTCGGGCCGGTGCAGGCCAACAAAGATATTGCGATTTCGGTGGCCAAAGGTGCCATTCACGGGATCATCGGTGAAAACGGCGCCGGAAAATCGACGCTGATGTCGATCCTTTACGGATTTTACAAAGCCGACGCAGGCGAAATATTCATCAACGGGCACAAGACCGAAATTCCCGACAGTCAGGCCGCGATAGCCGCAGGCATCGGCATGGTATTTCAACATTTCAAACTGGTCGAAAATTTCTCGGTTTTGGAAAACGTCGTTCTGGGCGCCGAGGACGGACCTTTGCTAAAGGATTCGCTGGACAAAGCGCGTGTCAAACTGACCGAACTGTCCACCGAGTACGAATTGAACGTCGATCCCGACGCAATTGTCGAAGAGCTGTCGGTCGGACACCACCAGCGTATCGAGATACTAAAGGCCCTGTACCGTCAGGCCGAAATCTTGATTCTGGACGAGCCTACCGGCGTTTTGACACCGGCCGAGGCGGATCATCTTTTTCGTATTCTTCACAATCTGAAGACCGAAGGGAAAACCATTATTCTGATCACTCATAAACTGCGAGAAATCATGAATGTCACCGATACGGTCAGCGTCATGCGGCGCGGTGAAATGGATTCCACGGTGAAAACCTCTGAAACGTCACCCGAAGATCTTGCCGAGCGCATGGTCGGGCGCAAAGTATTGCTGACGATCAAAAAGCCGCCCGCCCGTCCCGGGGACACAGTTTTGAAGGTCGACAATCTGAAGGTGGTCGACGAATTTGGCGTCGCGCGCGTCAAAGGCATTTCGCTTGAGGTGCGGGCCGGCGAAATATTGGGTATCGCCGGCGTCGCAGGCAACGGCCAGACCCATTTGATGGAAGTCCTGGGTGGCTACATGCCCGCCACAGGCGCCATCAGCATCAACGGCCAGGACATCGACCTGACCGGCGTTCATTCTGACGGCCAGTCGCGGCGCGCGCGCGGCATCGCACACGTGCCCGAGGACCGTCAGGCGCAGGGGCTGATCATGGAATTCATGGCGTGGGAAAATATGGTGTTCGGCTATCACCACGACCCAGCCTATCAAAAAAACCGACTGCTGATGAACAACGCCGAAATCCGCAAGCAATCACAAGCCAAGATGGAGCGCTTTGACGTGCGCCCGCCGCACCCCAATTTGCAAGCCAAAAGTTTTTCCGGTGGCAATCAGCAAAAGCTGGTGCTGGCGCGCGAGATCGAGCGCAATCCGGATTTGTTGCTTGTCGGACAACCAACCCGCGGTGTCGATATCGGGGCGATTGAATTTATCCACCAGCAAATCGTCAATCTGCGCGATCAGGGCAAGGCCATCCTGCTGGTTTCGGTCGAGCTGGACGAGATCATGTCGCTGTCCGATCGAATCGCGGTGATGTTTGACGGGCAGATCATGGGTGAACGCGACCCGGCGCAAACAGACGAGAAAGATCTGGGCCTTCTGATGGCGGGCGTGAGCGAACGACAAGGGGCGGCCTGATGGAAAAGATGCCAAGATGGGCCGATGTGGTTCTTGTGCCCCTTATCAGCATTGCGCTGGCTTTTATCGCAGCGGGGCTGGTTGTGCTGGCCATTGGCGAGAACCCGTTTGACATGGTGTTTTTTATGGTCAGGGGTGCGCTTGGATCGTCGTCGGGAATTGGATTCACGCTTTATTATACCACGAATTTCATCTTCACAGGATTGGCTTTTTCTGTGGCAATGCACGCCCGTCTGTTCAATATCGGAGGCGAGGGACAGGCCACCATGGGCGGGCTTGGCGCGGCTTTGGTGCTGTTGGCGGTGCCCTGGCCACACTGGGCATTGGCGTTGCCTTTCGCCATCATGGGTGCGGCGCTGTTGGGCGCTGCGTGGGCGGCAATTCCCGCCTATCTGCAAGCCAAACGCGGCAGTCATATCGTGATCACTACGATCATGTTCAATTTCATCGGCGCGGCATTTATGATTTACCTGCTGAATGGAATCTTGAAAAAACCGGGACAGCAATCCGCCGAAACTGTCACGTTTCCCAAAGGCGCACATCTCCCGACATTCCACGAAATGCTTGCCCCTCTTGGCATTGAATTTTCCAAGTCGACTCCGGCCAATATCAGCTTTTTTGTGGCCCTGATTGCGGCGTTTCTTGTTTGGCTGCTTATCTGGCGCACGCGGTTGGGATACCAAATCCGGTCCTTCGGCCAATCGGAAACGGCGTCGACCTATGCCGGAATCTCGGCAGTCAAAGTCACGATTATTTCCATGCTCATCTCTGGCGGTCTTGCCGGAATGCTGGCGATCAACGTGGTGATGGGCGAAGCCGAACGTCTGATCCTGAACTTCACCGAAGGTGCGGGTTTCATGGGTATTGCGGTCGGTCTGATGGGGCGGAACCATCCGGTCGGAATTGTTCTGGCGGCGTTTCTGTTTGGCACGCTCAATCAGGGCGGGTTTGAATTGTTGTGGGAAATGCCGGGCATCAGCCGTGAAATGGTTCTGGTGATTCAGGCGCTGATCATCGTGTTCACCGGCGCGCTGGTGAATTTCACGCGCTATCCGCTTGAGCGAATATTTTTGGCCATGCAGAAGAGGGCGAACTGATGGATTTCCTGCAGGTTATTCTGGCGATGGACATGTCGATCCGCCTGTCGGTGGTTTTGCTTCTGGCCTGTCTGGCCGGTCTGTATTCCGAACGCGCCGGAATTGTCGACATCGGTCTGGAAGGCAAAATGCTGATTGCTGCCTTTGTTGCCGCGGCCGTGGCATACGAAAGTGGTTCGGCCTGGGTTGGTGTATTGGCGGGGTGCGCGGCCTCGTTGTCGTTTTCAATGATTCACGCGGTGGCCTCGATTGTCTATCGCGGAGATCAAATCATTTCAGGCGTGGCTATTAACTTTTTGGCTTCCGGGTTGACGGTCGTTATCGGACACGCGGTTTACAGCAGGGGCGGGCAAACACCAACCCTGGCCGGAGACGCGCGCTTTACCGAAATCACGTTGCCGTTTGCCGACTCGCTGGCTGACGTCGCTGTTATCGGACCGATCTATTCAGAGCTTATTTCGGGACATAAGCCACTGGTTTACATCGCCTTTGCATTTGTGCCCCTTACGTGGTGGATCTTGCAGCGCACCCGGTTTGGCCTGCGTTTGCGTGCTGTTGGCGAGAACCCTGAATCCGTTGACACCGCCGGCATTTCGGTCATGAAAATGCGCTTTCAGGCGCTGATCATCACCGGCATTCTGTGCGGCATCGCCGGCGCGTATCTGTCCACTGCACAGGCTGCGGGATTTGGTAAGGAAATGACTGCCGGACGTGGATATATTGCACTGGCCGCGCTGATTTTTTCCAAATGGCGACCGGTGCATGCCATGGGCGCGTGTTTTCTGTTTGGATTTCTGGAAGCGATTTCGAACCTTTACCCCAATATTGATGTTTTTGGCCTGTTCACGATACCGGTGCAATTCACTCAGGCGCTGCCGTTCATTATGACGGTGGTTATTCTGGCTGGGTTCATCGGTAAAGCCATCCCGCCCAAGGCCATTGGCCAGCCCTATGTCAAAGAACGTTAACGCGCCGGCAGACCGTCTCTGAGGCATAAAAAAGTCGTGACGGGTCTACCGGTGTCACATTGCATACGATGGATGAAAAAGCATTGCGCGTGAAACCGGACTTGCCCAACGCCGCCTGAAATTACGGATTTCAACGCGTTGGGTGAAAAGCGATGTTTCAGGTAAGACGCGAAATGCTATAGTTCGCTCCGATTTGTCGCAGCGAAATCACTAATCTTTGTGGGGCAAACACTGTAGAGCAGGCGCACTCCATCAATACGGATCATATCGTGCAAATTTATCTTCCTATCGCCGAAGTTTCGGTCAACGCGTTTCTGTTACTTGGCCTTGGCGGTATGGTTGGCATTTTATCCGGCATGTTCGGCGTCGGCGGCGGTTTTTTGATGACACCTATGTTGTTTTTCATCGGCATTCCCCCTGCGGTCGCCGTGGCAACAGAAGCGAACATCATCGTTGCCTCATCGTTTTCCGGTGTTCTGGCGCATTTGAAACGCAAGACCGTTGATCTCAAAATGGGCGTTGTTCTTTTTGTCGGTGGCCTTATGGGCGCCGCCGTGGGCGTTCAGGTTTTCAGAATACTGAAACAGATGGGCCAGGTGGAACTGCTGGTGACCATGTCTTACGTGGTGTTTCTGGGGGCGGTTGGCGGGTTGATGTTCATCGAAAGCCTGCGCGCTATTCGACGTTCAAAACAACCCTACGCTAAACCTCCCCCGCGCAAACACCACAGTTGGATACACGGTTTGCCGTTTAAGATGCGGTTTCGTACATCCGGGCTTTATATCAGCGCCATTCCGCCCCTGATCGTTGGTGCGGCGGTCGGAATTCTGGCGGCTATAATGGGGGTCGGCGGAGGCTTTATCATGGTGCCCGCAATGATCTATTTGCTGGGGATGCCCACCAAGGTTGTGATTGGCACGTCGCTTTTCCAGATTATTTTCGTGACCGCGTTCACCACGCTGATGCACGCGACCACGAACTATACCGTTGACATGGCGATGGCCGTGCTGCTGTTGCTTGGCGGCGTGGTCGGTGCACAGATCGGCACGCGTATCGGTTTGAAAATGAAGGCCGAGCAACTGCGGATATTTTTGGCGCTGTTGGTGTTGGCGGTTTGCGGCAAGCTGGCGCTTGATCTGCTGCTTACACCTTCTGAGTTGTTCACCATTGGATCGGGAGGGCACGGCTGATGCGCGGTCTGTTTTTATCGCTGTTTCTGCTGGCTGCGCCCGCTATTGCGCAAGAAACCGTAGTCCTTGGGCTCAGCCAGAATCGCGTGGCGATCTCCGCCAATTTTGACGGCTCGGAAATCCTGATATTCGGTGCGATCAAGCGGGAGACCAAAACCCCTGACTACGCGCCACTTGAAGTGATCGTTGCTGTCACCGGTCCACCACAACCGCTGACCGTGCGGCGAAAAGAAAGGGTCTTCGGCATTTGGGCCAATAAGTATTCAGTGGAATTTGGTCCATCGCCCAGCTTTTATGCGCTGGCGACCACCGGGCCGCTGAACGAGATTCTCGGATCGGCAGACGACGAGCGCTATGGCATTCGAATTAGGTCGCTGATCCGGCTTGATGTGACTCCGGAAACCACGCTGAATCTGCCGGTGTTTCGCGACTCCATCATCCGCATCCGTGAAAACAACGGTCTTTATTCCGAGCGCGAAGGCATCGTGAAACTAAGCGACGAAACCTTGTTTCAGACCGAAATCGCGCTGCCGGCGAATCTTGTCGAAGGTGATTACAGCACGCGGGTATTTTTGACCCGCAACCGTCAGGTCATTGACGATTTTGAAACCGTCATTGCCGTCCGCAAAGTTGGGCTGGAGCGTTGGATTTTCAATCTGGCCCACCAGCGCCCGCTTATTTACGGGCTGCTATCGCTCTCTATTGCGATTTTTGCCGGTTGGGTCGCCTCAGCGGTGTTCCGGGCGCTCAGGCTGACATAGTGTCTAACCCCGGCCGATAAAGGCCATTTTTGTTGCCATGATTGTCATGAATTGCACGTTGGTTTCCAACGGCAACACGGCCATCTGCAACACGGCCTGTGCCACATGATCGACATCCATTGTCGGCTCTGGTTCTTGGCCCTCAGCAGCGGCGCGCCGAGACAATGCCGCCACCATATCGGTTGCAGCGTTGCCCACGTCGATCTGCCCGCAGGCAATATTATAGGGACGGCCGTCAAGCGAAATTGATTTCGTCAGTCCCGTAATTGCGTGTTTGCTGGCGGTATATGGTGTGGAATGCACCCGGGGCACATGCGCCGAGATCGAGCCATTGTTGATGATACGCCCGCCCTGGGGATTTTGGGCGCGCATCGCCGCAAAGGCCGCCCTGGCACAGATAAAACTGCCCGTCAGGTTCACGGCGATAGAGCGGTTCCAGTCGTCAAGCTTTACTTCGTCAATGGCCGCACCCGGCGTAAAAACCCCGGCGTTGTTGAACAGGCAGTCGATCCGTCCAAAATGTGCCGTCGCAGTCTTGAAAGCGGATTTTACCAATGACTCGTTCGAAACGTCGCACGGCAGCACTAGCGCCTGTTTGGAGTCGGACGCCACTTTTTCAAGGGGTGCGCCCCTTCGGCCGATCAGACCGACGTTCCAACCGGCATCCAGAAAAGCCACCGCCGTGGCCTTGCCTATGCCGGACCCCGCGCCGGTGATCAGTACCGTTTGTGCCATAATGCCCCCTTTTGTCGGCTCAGAACCTAAGACCTTTCCCGCACGGCGGTAACCCACTATCTTTTCGCGTATTCCTCATTCTAAAGGTGCGAGAATGGCCAATGACAGCGATCCGTTTTTTAAGCCAGTTTCAGGCATGGAGCTACCGCGATTTGCTGGTGTGCCCAGCTTCATGCGGCTGCCGCACTGCACCCGCGAACACCCCCGTTTCGGTGATATCGACATCGGCCTGATTGGCGTGCCGTGGGACGCGGGTACGACCAACCGCCCCGGCCCGCGCCACGGACCGCGCCAGCTGCGCGATTTTTCGACCATGATCCGCCGTGTGAACGGCGCAACCGGCGTTGATCCGTTTGCGCTGGTCAACTGCGCCGATCTTGGCGATGTGGGGATCAATCCCGCCGATTTGCAGGACAGTCTGGCGCGGATCACGGCGCAGTATAGCCATCTGGCAAAACACGATATCGCTCCGATGACCGCCGGTGGTGACCACTTGATTTCACTGCCCATCCTGCGCGCTCTGGCCGCCGATGCACCCCTTGGCATGATCCATTTCGATGCCCACACCGACCTGTTCAAAGACTATTTTGGCGGTTTCAAATACACCCACGGCACCCCGTTTCGCCGCGCCATCGAGGAAGGTTTGCTTGATCCGAAACGCGTGATCCAGATCGGTATTCGCGGCACGATGTACGATGGCGAGGACATTGAGTGGGGCAAGGCACAAGGTGTAACGATCATCCAGATCGAGGAGATGTTCAGGCGCGGTATTGACGACGTTATGGCGCAGGCGCGCGATATCGTTGGCGCGCACCCCACCTATTGCAGCTTTGACATTGACTTTATCGATCCGGCTTACGCGCCGGGAACCGGGACGCCCGAAATCGGCGGCCCGACCAGTTTTCAGGCCCAGCAAATCGTGCGCCAGATGGACGGAGTAAACCTGATTGGGGCCGATCTGGTCGAGGTTTCGCCACCCTTTGATCAGGGCGGCGGCACCGCGTGGCTGGGTGTTTCGATCATGTTTGAAATCATGTGTGTGTTGGCGCGGGCAGTGGCGCGACGCACCGCTAAAACGCCTGAAAAGTCAGAGTCGTCAAAGAACGGCTGATACCGTCGATATCCAGAATATTATCGTTGACGAACTTGCCGATATCCTGGTCGGAGGCGATATAAAGCTTGGCCATCAAGTCAAAATCACCGCTGGTCGAATACAGTTCGGAAACGATTTCACGCGCATAGATTTTGTCTGCAACTTCGTAGGTGCGACCGGGATAACATCGGATCTGAACGAAAACACATTGCATCTGTCGGCTCCTGCGCGTCAGTTGTTTGCCAGAACGATAGGCGCTCTTTCAGCCACGTGCAAATCGGAAATCCCAAGCGGTTCGGTCGGTTTGGCCAACCTGTAACGCGTCACCCAAATCAGGCGTTCTTCGGCGCGGGTGATTGCGACATAGGCAAGACGTTTCCACAGAGGAATGCCCGCCTCGGCAAGACCAGCGTGCGCGGCGGCGAAAATATCAGGCGCGAATACCTGCACATCGCGCCACTGCGACCCCTGCCCTTTGTGAATCGTGACCGCCGCACCATGCAAAAAAGCGGCTCCCATACGCGCGGCAGACGGGATGAACGGCTCGTCCTGACCGGGGGCTTCGATTTTGATGATCGTGGCAGCGCTGACCCGCGGTTCATCGGCACCAAAAACATGCAGGCGCGAAAACCCGGCCTTGCGGCCCTCGCCCAAATATACCGCCTGCGCACCCTTGATCAGCCCGCGTGCCTCCAGATCGACGCGTTTCTTGCGATGTTTGAGCGGCAGCTCGATCCCGTCGCAAATCAACGGCTCGCCGACCAGCAGGTGATCAGCCGGGGCCGCGAAAGCGGCGCGAAAGGCCTGTATCAGACGAATACGCGTGGCGTTTCGCCAGACCAGAACCGGCGAGCGCGCCATCAAGGTAGCGTCCACGCGCGGAGCGACGATAACGCGCCCGTCGCGCGCTGCCGCGTTTTCGATCATCCGCTCGAAATCCCTAATTTCCAGTGCCGGATCCGTCAAAGCATGCGCCAAATCCAGAATAGGGTTGTCCTCGGCTTGCCGGTGCACGCGACTAAGGTTCATGCGCAGGCTGGATTTGATCCCGTCAAACGCCATTTTGCCCGATTGCCCGACCGGCGCCAGCTGCGCCGGATCACCGAATAGCACCAGAGTCGAAAACAATTCCTGCAGGTCTTCGAACTGCCGGTCATCGAGCATCGAACTTTCATCGACAAAGCCAATATCAAGCGGCGATTCGCGGCGTGCCCATCCGATGATGAAATCGGAGCCGCGCAATCCCGCTGCCGCCAAAGCGCCGGGAATGGATTTGTGGGCCTGAAAGAAACTTTGGGCACGATCCAGCGCTGCATCATCCAACGCACCGGCGTCGGGACGCTTGCCTTTGTCGCCCAGCCAATCGACGATTTTCTGGTATTCGGGATCGTATAGCGGCGAATATAAAATGCGGTGTATGGTGGTCGCTGGCACGCCGCTGGCGCGCAGAACGCTTGCGGCTTTATTGGTGGGCGCGAGAATGGCCAACGTGCGGGCGTCTTTGCGCTTGGTTTCAAAGTCCCCCGAAACGATCGAAACGCCGGAATTTAACACGCCCTTGTAAAGATCGGACAGTAACATCGTCTTGCCTGAACCTGCCTTGCCAAGCACCGCCAACAGTACGTTTTTGTCCGCCGGAGCAGGGCCGGATGTGGCGTTTTGCAGATCAACCCCCGCATCCGCCAGCAGCGCCGCAATCCGGTCGTAGGCCTCGGCCTGATCCTGTGAATACTGCATGGCTGCCCCGGTTTTCGCGCAGTCTAGCGCTGTGTCCAAAGCGAAGCCAGCGCCGTCAGGCGATTCTTTGGCCCTGCAACGGAACATTAAACGATTGGTTCAACCAGTTTCGGCAGGTCGCTGCGCCGATACCCGTACGTTTGCGCAGGGAGTCTATTGGTGCCGCGCCAAAATCCCACAACCCCAGACAAATTGCGTTGCGCCCGTGCCCGCGCGTCCCGACGATTTCGGGTCCCCACCCAAGGCGTTTGTAGATGGCGCTCATCCGGCGGTCGAAAACACCCACAGCGTGGCGCAAATGAAATTTGTGGCCGAGCTCGGCCGCAGCCAACATCAACCTCGCCGATACCAGTGCGTTATCGCATTCCGGTGCAAGACAAAACCGCGTGACTTCCCATATCAGCGGGCTGGTAATCGCCACGCCGTCGCTGAGATCGCTAAAATGATCAGCGGCCATAGTTGGGCCGGTTGTGGGCAAAAACCGCATCGAGCCGCCGTGACTATGG
Organism: uncultured Rhodobacterales bacterium; assembly: GCA_964588725.1. GTDB lineage: Bacteria > Pseudomonadota > Alphaproteobacteria > Rhodobacterales > Rhodobacteraceae > UBA5972. Next base: position 1,647 of record CAZPQL010000040.1, on the reverse strand, counting down.
TCATCGTTTTGCCAAATCAGGTACAGCGGATTGTGACGGTCGTAGACATCCCGTTCCCATCCGTTTTCGTCCAATGTGACATCCCATTTCAACCGCACCGAAAACTGCGCCGCTCGATCAAGGAACATCGATTCCGCCAGATTGGGAAATTTTTTCAGCTGATCGCCGTACAAATATCTTATCATATCGCCCCGCAAATTGAATGGGGCGGCTTAAGCCTGTGGTCGTTAATAACCTGCAAAGGCACGGTGGTAAAAAATTACCGCAACGCAATCGGCAGCGTTTCTGTATCAAACGATGATTTTGCCCTGCGACATGGCCAGTGCAACGGCGTGGGTGGTGTTCATTGCTCCAAGCTTGAACCGTGCGCTTTCGATATAGACCCGCAGCGTATGCTCGGATATCGACAGATTGTCAGCGGCTTGTGCGCGGCTGTTGCCAAGCCCAAGCAACGTCAGCGTATCCAGCTCACGGGGAGAAAGCGCGTGCCCTGTTACGGAATCGGTGCCGTGTTCAATTTCCAGCGCCTTTTGGTTGACGTAGTGCGCGATCAATATCAGGTCTTGTACATGTTCACTGGTGAACTTCGCCCAGTCGTCGTCCGAACATTGGTGATTGACGGTAAACAACGCAAACTGGCCGTTGGGGCCGCGTATGGGAACCGAATACCCCTGATTGCCGACACCCGCGTCAGAAGCCTCTAGCATGAATTTGCGCACAGCTTTGCCGGACCAGTCAAGCTGCTTCCAGTCGACTGCATGAAACCGTTGAAAACAACCGAGCACCACCGGATCGATCCTACCATAATCCTGCGTCAGATAGTGATCGACCCAATCCAGCCTGTAGGTCAGCGCCGCATAGGGTTCTCCCTGGCTGTTGACCGAATGATAAACAAGATGCTCGACCTGATAAATATTTTGCAGGGTTTCGATCAGACGTTGCAGATCATCGAACGTTGTCGCTGCCTGCAACTGCCCGATAAAGATTTCCAACGGTCTGGGCATCTGCGCTTGCAACTTTCCGGGCTGGCTGGAGCGTTTTCAACCCGCTGGCGGCAACGAGAATCGTGTCGTCCAGTTGTTCAGCCAGACTTATCAATCCGTTTTTCATGGCAAACGACCGAAGGTCCGTCAGAACATCTATCATCCATTCTTGCGACATAGGGAGCCTCATCCAAAATGGTTAACGAAAAGTTAATTCAATTCTAACATGTAAAGCATGCGCGCAAAATTCACTTTTTTACACTCCCCAATAATGGGGAAGTATCACTCGTTAAGCCATTGATTTCGATCAGTCACAAACAATATATTGCGGAATACCGAAGCGGTTAAGACCTGTTTACAAGTTATTAGCGACTGTATCCAATATGGAAATAATGGGTTTCCAATCAGATTTAGTTCGCTTTACTCGCCTCGAGCGTGTCTTCGAAAGTCCGCAATCCGACCTCTGGTGCGCTGACCAATACTGCCATATTGCCGGGTTTGTGTTCGTTGCGGAGCATTTTAGTGTGCGCTGCCGGAATCTGATCCCATGGAAACACTTCGGACATGCACGGATCAAGCCGACGTTCGACCATTAGTTTGTTGGCGGAGCTTGCCTGTTTCAGGTTGGCGAAATGGCTGCCCTGCACCCGTTTTTGGTGCATCC
>CAZPQL010000039.1:0-29794 GCA_964588725.1 uncultured Rhodobacterales bacterium | reverse complement strand
AAATCACCCACCCTACAAGGCGGTGCCAAAATCAATTTTCACAGCGTGCGGATATGAGGCGCACGAAATTTCGCGGCGCCGTCCAACATCAAATTGGTCAGCCCCCACACCAGCGCGTCCACGCGGTCTGGACTGCCGCGTCCTTCAAAACCGCGCGATGTCAAATCAACCATCTGGTCTTCCAGCGCTCCCAGCCCGCGCACATGTTTGACGCGCTTTTGCTCGTACAATGCCGCGACCGGTTCCGCGCGTGCCACCTTGCCACGCGAGGCACGAACGGGCGTGTAACTGACCAGCGGGTCGATGCTGCGCACTACAGATTCCACCAGCTCACCCCCCTGATTTACTTCGGCAACGATCCGGTCAGATTTGAACTCATGATAGGCGGCAACTGCAGCTTCCGCCCATTTCTGCGGCGACGCTTCCCCCAGCGAGCGATCCGCCAACACATAGGCCCGCCAGTTTGACGGCGGGCCCACAGTGGTCATCCCCACGACAATAATCCCGCATTGGTCCGATTTTTTATGCCCGCTCACCGGAGGATCCACTGCCACAACAACCCGGTCCAAAACCGGCACCGCGTCAACGCCCGCGCCGGCAATTGTCGCCGGCGTCCACAACGCCCCTGCGTTTTCAGTCAGCAGCTCGCCGTCTAGCTCCTGTCGCCCCAATCGCGTGCCGCCGTACTTCTCCGTCACTTCCGCCAAAAACGACGCCGCCAGATTGGCCTGATTGGCCCGCGTCGGCGCCATTGTTTGCACCGTGGAACCGGCCGCCAGGATTTCCTTTAGCACTGATACATTCTGCGGAGTCGTCGTCACCACCTGTTGCGGCAAATCCCCCAACCGCAACGCAAACTGCAGCATGTCCCACGTGGCCCGCCCTTTTTTCCACTTCGCCAGCTCATCAACCCACGCGCAATCAAACTGCGGCCCGCGCAGGCTTTCGGGATCGCTTGCGGAAAACACCTGCGCCACTGCCCCATTGGGCCAGACCAGCCGCTTTCGCGTGGCTTCCCACTTGGGTCGCCGGTCGTGCGGCACGCAGGTCAAAATCCCGCTGTCACCAAAAATCATCACCTCGCGGACTTGATCAATCGTTTCCCCAACCAGCGCCACACGCTTGGCGCGTCCGGTGTCCAGCGGTCTGGGCCCCTCGACTTGCGACCGCACCCATTCGGCACCCGCGCGGGTTTTCCCGGCCCCGCGACCACCCAGAATAACCCAGGTGCGCCAATCTCCCTTGGGTGCAATCTGATGCGGCATTGCCCAAAATTCGAACAACCACGGCAGCGCCATCATCGCATTGTCAGTCAGCCCCGTCAGAAATTGCTCCAACACGTCCGGCGTCGCGGAGGCGAGCAATCCGGCTCCCGATTTCAGACTGCGCGGCGGCAAGGTCAATGGCGTACCCATGCACAATTCCCGCGCGCTCCCGGCGACGTTTTTCAAGATCATTCTCCAGTTCAAGTGTTGCCAGCGCCGATTTCCAGTGCTGCCGCAGCAGATCAAGCGCACCACGCGCGTCCTTGCCATCCATCTCGGATAGCTCGCCGGTGATACGCACCAGCGTCCTGCTAAGTTCCTCGTAAACCGCACGGGTCTTACCAAGGATCATCTCGGTACCCGCATGCGCGTCTTCAGTTTCGATAGTCATAAAATTCAGCCTACTCATGCTCCGCACGAGAGAGAGCCGCGCAAACAAAAAAGCGGCGCACCATTACGGTGTTCCGCTTGCCCAGTTCTTCCAGCTTGCCTGAACGTATACTTCAAGGCGTTCTATATGTCAACAACTTTCTTTTAGATTGTGCCGCTAATTCCGTTGCGCCACGCTTTGGCGACAATATTCGTCTCGATTTCACGATATTCCCCCACTAATATCTCCCCAAGCCAACTACGCCCTTTCAACCCGTCTTTATTGCCCTATGTTAAGGGTGAAGCAACTGGACGGCACATGACCGAAACGATCAATTACAGCCAAAAGATGCACGACGCTCTGCGCGGTTTGCTTGCCGATGTTTTGCGCGATGCGGCAGAAAACGGTCTGCCGGGCGAACACCATTTCTACATCACGTTTGAGACGCATTTTGTTGGCGTAAAGATCGCCGACTGGCTGGTCGAGCGTTATCCCGACGAAATGACCATCGTACTACAGGAATGGTTCAAAGACCTGACCGTCACGAACTCGGCGTTTTCCGTCACGCTGAATTTTGGCGACGTGGAGACGCCCATGTACATCCCGTTTGACGCAGTACGCGCCTTCGTGGACCCCAGCGTTGATTTTGGTTTGCGTTTTGAGGTGGCGGAAACCGACGAAAACACAGAAAGTCCAATGATCGAACTGGACAATGACGCGATTGATGAACGCGACAAAAAGTCGGACGCCGAAGTCGTGTCGCTGGATTCGTTTCGCAAATAACCACCCCGGGGGCAGCGCGGTGCAAGGATTGAACCTTTTCATAACCCAAATGCTGCGCAAGCCGTCACAAATCGGTGCGGTGGTGCCCTCGGGCCGCGCTTTGGCGCGCGCGATGACAGCGGGCCTGAATCGGCACAGCCATCCGGTGATAGAAATCGGCCCCGGCACCGGCAGCATCACCGACGAAATTCTGGCCCGTGGTGTGCCGCGCGAAAATCTCTGCCTTTATGAGCTGGATCCGGTTTTTTGCACGCAATTGCGCGGGCGGTTTCCGGGTGTCGCTGTGCACAACAAAGCGGCGCAAACAATGGACGCTGAAACCCACAAAAATGTCGGAACTATCGTCAGCAGCCTGCCGATGCTTAACATCCCGCTCCATGCACAGCACGAAATTTTATTCAACGCTTTCAGCGTTTTGCGCCCAAAGGGCACGTTTGTACAATTCACCTACAGCAACCGCCCGCCATTAGATATTCAACTGGTCGAAACACTGAAACTGACCTGTCGCAAACGCCCAAAAACATGGGCAAACCTGCCGCCAGCCACGGTTTACGTCTATAGTCAAAGCGATTGATCCGGCGATCTACAGCATTGAACATTGGTCGTGGGCGGCCCATTAAGACCTGACCAAGGAGAGCCACATGACCACAACCCGCACCGAATCCGACAGTTTTGGCCCTCTGGACGTGCCTGCCGACAAATACTGGGGCGCGCAAACCCAGCGCAGCCTGCAAAATTTTCCAATCGGCTGGGAAAAACAACCCGTGGCCATTGTGCGCGCACTCGGTGTCATCAAACAGGCCTGCGCGCAGGCCAACATGCAACTGGGGCGGCTGGACCACGACAAAGGCGATGCCATCGTTCAGGCGGCGTCCGAAGTTATCGCGGGCAAATGGGACGCACATTTTCCGCTGGTGGTCTGGCAGACCGGATCGGGCACGCAAAGCAACATGAACGCCAACGAAGTGATTTCCAACCGTGCCATCGAAATTCTTGGCGGCGAAATCGGCTCCAAAATACCGGTCCACCCGAATGATCACTGCAACATGGGCCAAAGCAGCAACGACACATTTCCGACCGCCATGCACATAGCCATCGCGCAATCCTGCCATGATATCCTGCTACCCGGACTTACACGTCTCGGCGACGCATTAGAAAAGAAATCGTCAGAATTCAAAGACATCATTAAAATTGGCCGCACGCACACACAGGACGCTACACCCCTGACTTTGGGACAGGAATTTGGCGGTTACGCTTTTCAGGTTTCCCAGGGCGTTGCACGCATTCGCCACGCGCTGCACAATATCTATTCGCTGGCGCAGGGCGGTACCGCCGTTGGCACCGGCCTCAACACGCCCAAAGGCTGGGGTGAAATGGTCGCCGCCAACATGGCCGAAATCGCCGGCCTGCCATTCGTCACCGCCCCCAACAAATTTGAAGCACTCGCCGCCCACGATGCACTGGTAGAAATCTCCGGTGCGCTCAAAACCGTGGCGGCCAGCCTGTTCAAAATCGCCAACGACATCCGTTTTCTCGGTTCGGGTCCGCGCTGTGGTCTGGGCGAACTGGTGTTGCCGGAAAACGAACCCGGCAGCTCGATCATGCCCGGCAAAGTCAACCCCACTCAAGTCGAGGCGATCACACAGGTCTGCGCGCAGGTCATGGGCAATGACGCCGCGGTCGGATTTGCCGGAAGTCAGGGGCATTTTGAACTCAATGTTTACAAACCGATGATGGTTTATAACGTGTTGCAATCAATCCAATTGTTGGGCGACTCCAGCCGCTCGTTTACCGACAATTGCGTGGTCGGTATCAAGGCCGACAAAGAACGCATCTCGCACCTCATGTGGGACAGCCTGATGCTGGTCACGGCTTTGGCCCCCGAAATCGGCTACGACAACGCCACCAAAGTCGCCAAAACCGCCCATAAAAATGGCACGACGCTGCGTGAGGAAGCGATTAATTTGGGGTTCGTCGACGGCGAAACCTTCGATCGAATCGTCCAGCCCAGCCACATGATCGGACCCAGATCATGAGCGGTAATATCATCAGTCTCGCGGCCGTGCGCAAGCAACGCGACCGCTTGAAAAAGCGCCGGCAAACTACAATGAACGCAGAAAAACACGGGCGGACCAAAGCCGAAAGCGACCGCATCGACGATATTGTCGCGCAGGCGGAAAAACACCTGAACGCCCATAAACTGACACCAAAAGACGATGACTAAGGGCGCGCGCCCGCAAAAGCACTCGCTGACCCTGCGCGGGCACCGCACTTCGGTATCACTAGAGGATGCGTTCTGGAACGCGTTTCGCGCCATAGCCGCGCAAGAAGGTCGCCCGATCAACGACTTAGCCGCGCAAATTGATGCGGATCGCGGCACGGATTGCGGTCTTGCCAGTGCAATCCGGCTGTACGTGTTAGACTGGGCGCTCAGCCAACCGGCGTCACCCTCAGATTGATCCCGTCCTTGGCCCGCAGCGTCAGGTGCGCCACCGGCACCGGCGTTTCTCCCTCGATCAGTTCAAATCGGAAATCGCGCACCAGCGCCGCCAACAGCAGCGGTCCCTCGATCATGGCAAATCCAGCGCCGGGGCAGACGCGCGGACCCGCCGAAAACGGCGAATAGGCCTCGCGCTGGCATTTTTTGCCGTTCGCAGTGCCAAAGCGATCCGGGTCAAAAACGTCGGGTTTGTCCCACAGGCGGCTATGGCGGTGCAAATACCACATCGACACCAGAACTTGCGATCCTTTGCGTACGACCCTTTTGCGGAAATTTTCCGGGCATGAATTTGTTCGGATCATCGCGGGAACCGGCGGGTAGAGGCGCATGGTCTCGCGAAAAACATCGCGCGTAAACGTCATTTTCTTGACACCTGACAATGTTGCGGCACGGTCGCCCATCACTTCGGCGACTTCGGCCCTCACCCTGTCCTGCGCACCCTGATCCATCGCCAGCAAATACAGTGCCCACGCAAGCGCCGAGGCCGATGTTTCGTGTCCCGCCAAAAAAAAGATCGCCACCTGATCGACCATTTCGTCCGGGCCAAAGCCTTGACCGGTCACGGGATCAACTGTCGTCATGATTTTGGTCGCCAGATCGTCGGGCGCGGTGCCCGCCGCAATCTCGACCATGCGTCGATCTACCAGCTGGCGGATCAACGCCCGAATGGCCGCACCCGTGGTCTTGGTCGTGCGCCGCCGCAAGCGCGGCATCCATCTGGGCAACCGGACAAAACTGGCCAGATTGATCAAGGGCTGGCTGCGCTGATACGCGCGAAACTGCACGAAAACCGCCTGTGCGATATCGTCTGTTATGGGCAGAGAAAACAGCGTGCGAAAAATCACATCAGCCGCCATATGGGCGGTGCGCGCTTCGATTTCGATGTCGCGTCCCAGCCCGGCCTCGGCCTTCAAACGCGCGACCGCGTCAACCGCGCAATCCGCCATAGCGCCAAACACATACTTCAGACGCCCGCCCTCAAACGCCGGATCGATGATGCGCCGCTGGCTTTTCCAAACCTCGCCATTGGTGACAAAAACCGAATTGCCCAGCAGATCAGCCAGACTGTCTTGCACAATATCTGACTTGGGAAAATCATCGGGCCGCTCTTTAAGCACAGTTTTCACCAGATCTGGCTGATTAATCAGAAAAGAGCGGAAAAACGGTGTGCGAAACTCCGCCATCCACGCACGGTACAATTTCGCGGGTTGGGCGCTGATAATATCCTTGCGAAACAGCCGGACATGCCGCCACATCGACACCTTGTCGGGACGCGCGCTAGGCTTTGGCGGGGTGAATGGCGCAGGCATCTTCGCGATCCGTTGATCGATGGGTGGACAGCGGAACTTCGATCCGGCTGCGCGACGCTACGCGATCCTTATAGCGCGCCCTCAGCGACAATGGTCCGGCGGTAATCTGAAAATAATCGTAATCACGCGGACGGTCAAAAGCGCATAAATATTGGAAATGAATGCGAAAAAACCTGCGTTTCAGCGATTTGAATAATGCCGGTGACAGCGTCTCACTGAACGCCGCCGAAAACACCAGCGGCCAGCGTTTCCGCCCCTCTGCCGGCGCCACGCCGCTGACTGATACGGGATCGCAAAGCGCAAAACTACACCCGTCGCCCGGGGCGCTGACATCAACCCAGTCAATATCGTCCCTTTGGCTAAGAAACCGCAGGTCGCCGCGCAATCGCGTGGCGCGCGGCAGGAAACTGACCATGGGAATAACCTGTCCAAGGCTTAGAAACGCCAGACGCGGCCCCTTAGAGTCCAGCGGGCGCTCACGCAGCAGATCGGCCAACACGGACGCGCCTATATGCGCTCCGGAAGAATGACCAACAAGCAAAACCTCGTCGGCATCCGATGACAACGCCGCAGCAATGCGGGTCTTGAATTCCTGCATCCGCACCTCAAGCGCCGGTGGGTTGACGCCGTAATACTGCGCCGAAAACGCGTAATCATGCAGCAGATAGTAGGCGAATATCCGGTTGTCGCGGGCCTTGAACCAGCGCATCAAGAGACCGCCAAACACCAGCCCAAATCCCCAACCCAGCCACTGAGCAATAAAAATGCCCGCCAACGCAGCCACAGCCCACGCCAGACCAAGCCCCAGCAAAAGCTGCGCGCACAGCGCGACCACCGGAAACAAGGCCGCCACGATCGGACCTTTGCGCAGGCGCGCCAGTCGCAACAAAGTCCCGCTCGACAGGTAAATCCACACCGTGTGCAGCATCATAAAATATGTGGCGGGAATTGATTTATTCATGGATTTCTGAACAATGTCAGACCAGCCCAGAAATTCAAAGTCGGCGCGACTGCGGCGACCATCGATGTCGGTTCTGACCGACCATCCGTAATTGTCTTTTCCGGCTTTCCCTTTTAATTCAATTCCGTAGCCGGACCAAAGCGCTTGTTTGGACGCCTCTGAACGGTACAGCTCGCGATAGCGACGCGGCAACATGGGGTCGTAGCCGGGAATATAAAACACCCGGCGCTTTCGCACATCCTGCGGATTCTGAGCCTTCTGCTGCGTGCTCAATGCTTTATTTCCGACTTAAACTGCCTGTTTATCGCTCAAACCCTAACGCCAAATTGCGGCAAGTTTAAGAACATTATCCAATGGCCCCAAGGAAGGGCAGATTTTCAAGCAGCCAGTAAGACAGTTTCGTAAACGCACCGGTGGCCAACAGCACCCCGACACCCACTAAAAGCGCGCCCATGATCTTTTCGATCAGTCCCATATGTTGTTTCATGCGGTTCATCATCGTCATGGATTTGTTGACGAACACCGCCGACAAAATAAACGGTACGCCCAGCCCCACAGCGTATGTCGCCATCAAAAACGTCCCCCGCGCAATGCTGTCTTCCTGGGCTGACATCGACAGAATCGCGCCCAGAATCGGGCCGATGCACGGGGTCCAGCCAAAAGCAAACGCCAGCCCCAGAATATAGGCACCAAAGGCGCTGCCACCGCGATCTCCGGCGTCAAGACGCGCCTCGCGCATCAGCAGCGGAATGCGAAACACATTCAAAAAATGCAGCCCGAAAATGATAATCACGACACCGGCGATCTGACCAAAGAGCACCTGGTTTTTAAGAAAAAACTGGCCAAACGCTGATGCCGTGAAACCCAGGAATATAAAAACCGTTGAAAGGCCAAGCACAAAAAACATCGAGGCCACGACAGCGGGCTTGCGCGCCGCCCCGCCGTCCGTCAACTGCCCCATGGATATACCGCCCATATAAGCCAGATACGGCGGGATAATCGGCAAAACACAGGGCGACAGAAAACTAAGCAGCCCCGCCGTCAGCGCTATCAACATAGCGGGCAACAGGCTGGCGTCGATCAGTTCAAGTCCAAACATAAGGCCCCGCAGGCAATTGGCATCGGGGCCTATTTAATCAAGCTGCCCACACAGGTCACTGCATAAAGTGTCACAAAGCGTGGAGAATTGTTACAGCGCCCTTATGATCACTCTGCCGCCGCCTTCACAGGGGTGCCGCCCGCGTGGATCACGGCCAGTAATTCCTCGCGCCGTTTGGCTGCCGCCGCTGCCGCCGCGGCCTTGACCGGGCCGTAACCTCGAATGATCAACGGCAATTTGGCCAGCGCAACCGCCGCATCACGGGTGTCCGGCGTCAGCTTGGCGCGCAGTGTGACTAAATCTGCACGATATTGGGTAATCAGTACCCGCTCCATCCTGCGTTCAGCGCCATAGCCAAATGGATCAAGCGGCGTGCCACGCAGGAATTTCAGCTTGGCCAACCCCTTGAACATCGACAATACCCACGGTCCGAAACGCCTTTTTTTCGGGCGTCCGTCGGCGGTTTTGCCCGGCAATAATGGCGGCGCCAGATGAAACGACAACTTGTAATCACCTTCAAATTCGCCCGCTACAGCCTTGGCGGCACCCTCTGCGTGCAACCGAGCAACTTCGTATTCGTCCTTATAACTCAATAACTTATGCAATCCCTCGGCCACTGCTTCTTTAAGTTCGGGGTCGTCAATTTGTGCCAGATCATCGAGATATTTATTCGCGTAGGCCGCGTTTTGATATGCAGTCAGCTGTGCTACGCGGTAAGCGATCCGCTGCTCCAGCGATTTGGGTTTTTCAACCACGACATCTTCCAGCAACGCGGCAGCGTCCTCTGGATAAACCGCAGCCCAGCGTCCGATTTCAAAGGCACGCAAATTGCCTTTGACCGCAGTCCCATTCAGCGTGATCGCGCCGGTCAACGCCTCCAATGTTAGCGGCACCAGCCCTTTTTGCCATGCGGCACCAAGGATCATTGTGTTGGAAAATATCGAGTCCCCCAGCACCAGCTTGGACAGCTTGGACACGTCAAGAAACTGGACGTTGTCGGCACCCAGACGCGCCTGCAATGCCAGCGCCAGACGGTCGCTCGGCAAGGCAAAATCGGTATCGCGGGTAAAATCACCGGTAATAATCTCATGGCTGTTCACCACGGCACATGTACGCCCCTGTTGCATGGACCCCAAAACTTTGGCCCCCGCAGCGGCGACCAGATCACCGCCAATCACTGTGTCGGCTTCGCCCACCGCAATGCGTATCGCGCTGATATCAGACGGTTTATTGGCGATGCGGCAGTTGATATAGACGGCACCACCCTTTTGCGCCAACCCTGCCATTTCCATCATTCCGACGCCTTTGCCGTCCAGACGCGCTGCCATCGCCAGCACTGCACCGATGGTGACAACGCCTGTACCTCCAACGCCGGTGATCAGGAAATTGAACGTGCCGTCAATCTTTGGCAGTGTCGGCGCGGGCAGATCGGGCAGGTCCAGAGATTTGGTGCCCGCGCGTCTGATCGTGCCGCCCTCGACTGTGATGAACGACGGGCAAAATCCGTTCACACAGGAATAATCTTTGTTGCACGACGACTGATCTATCGCACGTTTGCGCCCCAGTTCGGTTTCCTTGGGCACGATCGACACGCAGTTGGACTGCACGCCGCAATCGCCACAGCCTTCGCAGACCTCAGGGTTGATGAAAATCCGCCGATCAGGATCGGGAAATAGCCCGCGTTTGCGCCGTCGCCGTTTTTCCGCCGCGCAGGTCTGTACATAAATGATCACCGAAACGCCCGACAGTTTTGCAAACCGCTCTTGCACAGTCATCATTTCGGCGCGCTCGGACAGCTCTATCCCGGCGGGATAATCGGCGCGACGTATGTCTTCCTTGGCGTCATAAACCACTGCAATATTGGCAACGCCCATGGCCTTTACTTCCTGCGCAATACGCGGTGCATTCAAATCGCCCTCGTTGGTTTGCCCGCCGGTCATGGCCACCGCATCGTTGAACAAGATTTTATAGGTGATCGTTGTGCCCGCCGCCAAAGCCGCGCGAATGGCCTGCACGCCGGAATGATTGTAAGTGCCGTCGCCAAGGTTCTGGAAGACGTGTTTACGCGTCGAAAAAAGTTCCTCGCCGATCCAGTTCGCTCCCTCGCCGCCCATATGGGTGTAACCAAGGGTTTCGCGTTCCATCCATTGCACCATGAAATGGCAGCCGATCCCGGCGTACGCGCGCGAGCCGTCAGGCACTTTGGTCGAGCTGTTATGCGGACAGCCAGAGCAAAAATACGCCAGGCGTGACGAAATTTCCTTAGCATTATCATTGTGTTGCGCAGCTTCAAGCGTGGCAACGCAGTTTTTTATATTGTCGGTGGAACGCCCCTCGTCATCAAATATTTCCGCCAGTTTCTGCGCAATCATCACTGGTTCAAGCGCAAAGCGTGTCGGAAACAACTCGTCGCCCTTGCCGTCTTTCCAACCATAGACGCGCCGCCCGTGACGGTCGTCAAATATCGCCTCTTTGATCTGCACTTCCAGAAGCTTGCGTTTTTCTTCGACCACGATGATCAAATCCAGCCCTTCGGCCCAATCGTGAAAACCCTTCATGTCCAAAGGCCACGTCATGCCGACCTTGTAGGTGGTCAGCCCCAGCCGCGTGGCTTCAGCACCGTCGATCCCCAACAGATGCAGCGCGTGCTCCAGGTCCAGCCAGTTCTTGCCCGCCGCCACCAGCCCGATCTTGGCGCCCGCTTTGCCGAACACGCGTTTATCCAACTTGTTGGCGTGTCCGAATGCTTCGGCGGCAAAACGTTTGTAGTCCTGCAACCGCGCCTCTTGCGGGATGCGGTCATCCACCAACCGGATATTCAGCCCGCCTTCGGGCATCTCAAAATCGGTCGGGTACTTTATGTCGATGCGATCCAGCGCCGTTTCTACCACCGATGTGGTTTCGATCGTGTCCTTCATACACTTCAGACCAACCCAGCAACCGGAGTACCGGCTAAGCGCATAACCGTATTGCCCGTAATCCAGAATTTCCTGCACGCCGGCAGGCGACAGAATCGGCATCATGGCATCGACAAACGCCCATTCGGACTGGTGCAGCGTGGTCGAGCTTTCGCCGGTATGGTCGTCGCCCATCACCGCCAGCACACCACCGTTTAACGAGGTACCCGCCATATTGGCGTGGCGAAACACATCGCCGGTACGGTCCACCCCCGGACCCTTGCCGTACCAAAGACCGAAAACTCCGTCGTGCGTGCCCTCGCCGCGCAACTCGGCCTGTTGTGTACCCCACAGCGCCGTTGCCGCCATATCTTCGTTCAAAGCCGGTTTGAAAATGACGTCAGCGGCCAGCAATTTCTTTTCCGCAGCGATCATCTGCCCGTCAAGATTACTGATCGGGCTGCCGCGATATCCGTTCACGAATCCCGCGGTGTTCAACCCCGCCGCCATGTCGCGTGCCTTTTGCATCATCATCAGGCGCACCAAAGCCTGCGTGCCGTTCAGAAGAACCGTGTTTTGATCCAGATCGTAGCGATCGTCTAATGTGATTTCGTGTTTGCCCATGGGTGCCTCCGTTACAGAATCACGCCCTCCGGTCCATGATAGGTCACAAATACTGACCTACAAAGTCATTTTTTCGTTTTCTTTGTTGGCATGGTGCGTGAGCCCACCCTATGGTGGCATAAAAGGACAGTCAAACAGGCAAAGGTACGGCATGGACTGGGACAAGCTGCGCATTTTTCATTCCGTGGCCGATGCGGGAAGCCTGACGCGTGCGGGTGACACGCTGCATCTGTCGCAATCCGCCGTCAGCCGCCAGATCTCTGGGCTGGAAGACAGCCTGAACGTGACGCTGTTTCACCGCCACGCGCGCGGTTTGATCCTGACCGAACAGGGCGAGCTGTTGTTTGACGCTACATCCTCGATGGTCAAGCGACTCGACGCGGCCGAGGCGCGCATTCGCGATAGCGAAGACGAAGTATTCGGCGAATTGCGCGTGACCACCACCGTTGGTTTTGGCACGCTGTGGCTGGCGCCGCGCCTTGGGGCGCTTTACGACCGTTATCCGAACCTGAAAATCGATCTCATGCTTGAAGAACGGGTTCTGGATCTGCCCATGCGCGAAGCCGACGTTGCCATACGCATGAAAGAACCCAGTCAGGCCGATTTGGTGCGCCGCCGTTTGATGACCGTATCCATGCAACTGTTCGCAGCCCCAGATTATCTGGCGAAACACGGTACACCCTATGGCTTTTCCGACCTGTCAAACCACCGGATCATTTCGCAAAATTCCAAAACCGCGCAGGTCGCCGCCAGTGTGTCGCTGATCAACAAATTGTTCTCTGCCGAAATCAAAACCCATCTCACGGTAAACAACTATTTCGGTGTGCTGCAGGCGGTTGTACATGGCTTGGGAATCGGTGTTTTACCCGATTACCTGACAGAAGATTTTCCCGACCTCGTGCACGTTTTGCCCAACGAAACAGTTAACGAAGTACCGGTTTATCTGGCCTACCCCGAAGAATTGCGCCAATCAAAACGAATCGCGGCTTTTCGGGACTTTGTTTTGGACGAAGTTATTGCTTACCGGAAAAGACTACGAGAAGCAGCAACTTCAACGACTTAGCGTCGGTATGCACGCAATGCATATCGGACATGCGCTCTTTTTTCAACTTAACACTTGAACTGTTAGTGATATTTGAATATGTAATCCATCGAAAGCGGCTTTATGCCCTTTCACCTCCCTGTTGAACTTAGGCCGAGCTAGTCTCGGCCCTTTTTCTTTCTGCGACCTGCGCCGCGATCAAATGCTCGTTTTCTTCGCGGATTTTCGGCTCTTCTCTGGCGGCCGCCATGGCATTGGCGTGGGGAAACGGTCGGAATTTGCGTTTTTCGCCCAAAAATCCGCACAGTTGCTTCCACCCGTCACCTTCTTCCCAACAGACTTCCAGCAATAATTGGGATTTTTTCAGTGCCGCAAAATGCGCGTGCACGTCTTTGTAGTGCGCCTCATAAAATGCAGCATGTTCGGCCTCATAACCATGCGGGTAATCATAACCAAGCGCCAGACGGCGCTGGTGCTTGACGGGATGGGTGCGCAATGAATGTTGTTTCAGACTTTTGATCCAGATATCCGCCGATGTGCGTCTGGTTAAAATGAACCGTGCGCCTTCACCGTAATGCGCCAACAGCTCTTTATACATCAGCGGCCACGGCCAGTCTTCGAACGATTCCATTTCTTTGATGTCATCGAATATCTGTGTGACGCGTCCCTGTCGCAACCAGTTCAGATACCGCCCTTGCCGTTTTTGGTGTTTATAGCCCAAAATCCGCAGCGCCTTTTTAAGCGACGTGGTGCCCGTGCGATTTAGCCCGATGCCAAAGACTTTGAATGGTTTGCCCATTTTTTCTCCTTAATCACAGTGACTTTATGACCAGCAGGGCCACGCAAATCAATGCTTTCGCTTGTGGCCAAGGCCATCTAAATACAGCGGTATCTAAACTGATGGGACACCAGCCGTTGACGCATGAACCCGAAATTAACGACGAACTGATTGCAAATCACGGCCTGAGCGTGGATGAGTATCAGGCCATTATCCGCCTGCTAAACCGGACGCCCACCTATACCGAGCTAGGCATCTTTTCGGCCATGTGGAACGAACACTGCAGTTACAAATCCAGCAAAAAATGGCTGCGCACGCTGCCGACCACCGGCCCGCAGGTCATTTGCGGCCCCGGCGAAAACGCCGGCATCGTCGATATCGGAGACGGGCAGTGTCTTGTTTTCAAAATGGAAAGCCACAATCACCCGTCTTACATTGAACCCTATCAAGGTGCGGGCACCGGCGTGGGCGGCATCCTGCGCGACGTGTTCACCATGGGCGCGCGCCCGATTGCGGCGATGAATTCGCTTAGTTTCGGCGCGCTGGATCACCCCAAGACCAAATCTCTGGTCAACGGCGTTGTCGCAGGCATCGGCGGCTACGGTAATTGTTTTGGCGTCCCCATGGTTGGCGGTGAGCTGCGTTTTCACACCGCCTATAATGGCAACTGTCTGGTCAACGCTTTCGCCGCCGGTCTGGCCGACACCGACAAGATATTTTATTCTGCGGCCTCGGGCGTTGGCATGCCGATCGTTTATCTCGGCGCAAAAACCGGCCGCGACGGGGTGGGCGGTGCCACTATGGCCTCGGCAGAATTTGACGACAGTATTGACGATAAACGCCCGACCGTGCAGGTCGGCGATCCGTTCACCGAAAAGCGTCTGATGGAAGCGACGCTGGAACTGATGGCGACCGGTGCCGTCATATCGATCCAGGATATGGGCGCGGCGGGGCTGACCTGTTCGGCGGTCGAGATGGGTGACAAAGGCAAT
The DNA here is from genome assembly GCA_964588725.1 of uncultured Rhodobacterales bacterium. Classification (GTDB taxonomy): domain Bacteria; phylum Pseudomonadota; class Alphaproteobacteria; order Rhodobacterales; family Rhodobacteraceae; genus UBA5972. Next base: position 15,173 of record CAZPQL010000039.1, on the reverse strand, counting down.
TTGGGCGTGCGGCTTGATCTGGAAAAGGTGCCGGTGCGCGAAACCAACATGAGCGCTTATGAAATGATGCTGTCCGAAAGTCAGGAGCGTATGCTGATGGTGCTGCGCCCCGAACTCGAAGCGCAGGCCAAAGCGGTGTTTGACAAATGGGACCTTGATTTCGCCATCGTCGGTGAAACGATTGCCGAAGACCGCTTTGAAATTCGCCTGCTCGGTGAGTTGATGGCCGATCTGCCACTGAAAATGCTGGCGGGCAGTGCGCCGGAATACGACCGCCCGTGGGTTGAAACGCCCGCCGCAGCGCCGCTTGGCAACATCCCCGACATAAATCCCGTCTCCGCTCTGAAAAAAATTATGGGCAGCCCCAATTATGCCGCGCGCGGCTGGGTCTACGCGCAATACGACCACATGGTGTTGGCCGATACCGTGGTGCGCCCCGGTTCTGACTCGGGCATTGTGCGCGTGCACGGCACGGACAAAGCACTGGCGTTCACCTCTGACGTCACGCCGCGCTATTGCCGCGCCAACCCCTACCGCGGCGGCTCGCAGGCTGTGTGCGAAGCCTACCGCAATCTGATCGCCAGTGGGGCGACGCCACTGGCCACCACCGACAACCTGAATTTCGGCAATCCCGAAAAACCCGAAATCATGGGCCAGTTCGTCGGGTGCATCCAAGGCATTGGTGACGCGTGCAAGGCGTTGGATATGCCCGTGGTGTCAGGCAACGTGTCGCTTTACAACGAAACCGACGGCGAAGGCATCCTGCCAACTCCGACGATTGGCGCGGTCGGTCTGCTGCAGGATCAGGCCGATATTCTGACCATGATCGCCACCGAAGGCGATACACTGATCCTGTTGGGGGAAACCACGGGTCATTTGGGTCAATCGGCGGTTTTGGCCGAAGTTCTGAACGTGGAGACCGGCGACGCCCCTGCAATAGATCTGCCAGCCGAGCGACGCGCGGGTGATTTGGTGCTGGCGCTGAGCCACAAAAATCTTATCACGGCTGCGCATGATATCAGCGACGGCGGTCTGGCTGTGGCTGTCGCCGAAATGGCGCTCGCCGCCGATATCGGCGTTGACGTACCAAACGGTGATACCGGCTGGTTTTTTGGCGAAGATCAGGCGCGCTATCTGGTCACCACCACCGACCACGACGTGTTGATCGCAGCCGCGCAATCAGCCGGCGTTCCGGCGCAGGTTCTCGGGGTGATGCAAGGCGACAAAATCGCATTGGGTCACGACCATATCGCGCTTGCAGAAATCAGGGCAGAATGGGAAAACGCCCTGCCGGACCTGTTCGATTAACTCAGCGCCACCCCGCGCCGTCCGGCCAGATCAACAAAATACTGCCACGCCACACGACCCGAGCGCGCCCCACGCGTCTGCTGCCACTCGATCGCCTCTTGGCGCAATAGGCCGGCGGCAATCTCGACACCATAATGGTCACAATAGCCGCGAATGATCGCCAGATACGTGTCCTGATCGCACGGATGAAACCCCAGCCACAGGCCGAAACGGTCCGACAACGACACTTTTTCCTCAACCGCCTCAGACGGAGCGATCGCGGTCGAGCGCTCGTTTTCGATCATATCGCGCGGCATCAGGTGACGGCGGTTTGACGTGGCATAGAACACTACATTGTCGGGCCGCCCGGCGATACCACCATCCAATACCGCCTTAAGCGATTTGTAGTGGCTGTCGTTCTGTCCAAATGACAGGTCATCGCAAAACAACAGGAATCGCGCGTCGGCCGCCCGCAGCACATTGAGCAACCTCCCGACACTCGGCAGGTCCTCGCGCTGGACCTCGACCAGCTTTAAACCGGAAACATCGGCCATAACCGACGCGTGCACCGCCTTGACCAGCGACGATTTCCCCATGCCGCGCGCGCCCCAGAGCAACGCGTTGTTGGCGGGCAGACCACGGGCAAACTGGCCGGTGTTCTTCAACAGGATGTCGCGCGCACGCTCGATCCCAAGCAAAAGCGCCAGCTCAACGCGGTTAACCTGCGCGACGGGTTCCAGCCGGTCTGGATCAACCTGCCAGACAAAAGCGTCTGAAGCAGCAAAATCAGTCGTGTCTGTGGCAGGCGGGCTGATCCGGTCCAACGCATCAGCGATGCGGTTCAGCGCGTCGTCACCCATGCCCACGGCTCCTAGTCGTCATCCCATTCGACGCCAAGATCGTCAACGATCTTGTCTTCGTCGGTGTCGTCCTCATCGTCGTAATAGCCCTCGGCGCGCAGGCGCTCCTCGCGTTGCTTCTCGACCATTTTGACCAGTTGAATTGACATTTCATAAAGCCCGTAAACCACCACAAACAGGATAATCTGTGTGATCACGTCGGGTGGCGTCACCACGGCAGCCAACACCAGGATGCCGACCACAGCATATTTTCGCACGCCGCGCAGCCCTTCGGCGGACACAAGCCCCGCCTTGCCCATCAGTGTCAACAGCACGGGCAGCTGAAAACACAGGCCAAAAGCCACGATAAATTTGATCGTCAGGCTAAGATATTCGGCCACCGACCCCTGAAACGTAATGCCAATGTCGCCCAGCGTTTCCGCCCCGTCGACGGCTTCAACGCCCGATCCGCCCAGTTGTTGAAACCCCAGAAAAAAGCTGAACGCCAGCGGTGTGACCACATAAAACGCAAAAGCCGCCCCAAGAAAAAACATCAGCGGCGACGCCAAAAGAAATGGCAGAAACGCGCCCTGTTCCTGTTTATAAAGCCCCGGTGCTACAAACCGCCACAACTGAAAACCGATGTAGGGAAAAGACAAAATAAAACCGCCAAGCAGCGATATTTTGATCGCTACAAGAAAACCTTCCTGCAGTTTGATCATGATCAATTCGGGTTCCTGCCCCAGCTCCAACAGCGCGTCGCGGATCGGATTTGTCAGGAAATTAAAAATTGGGTTCCATACGGTGAAACAAATGATCATGCCGATGATAAACGCGATAGCCGAGTGAATCAGCCGGTTGCGCAGCTCGGCCAGATGCTCGATCAGCGGTGCGCTCGTGCTTTCCACGTTCTCGTCGCTCATGACGACACTTTCGCAGACTTAGCGGCGGGTTTTCTCGCCGCCGGCTTTTTCGCCTCGGGCTTTTTCGTTGGCGGCTGGCTCTTCGGCGGCTTTTTTGCAGTCGGTTTTTTGGCCGGTGGCTTGGCTGTCGCGGCTTTTCTGACGGGCGCCTTGGCGGCGGCTTTAGCTGCGGACGCTTTGGTTTTGGCCTTTTTTGACACCGGTTTGGCGTCGGTTGATTTACTTGATTTTACCGTCTTGGCCTTGGCCTTTGGTTTCTTGGACGCGGCTTTTTTGGCGGCAATTTCAGTGCTTTCAACGGCACTGGTGTCAAACAGATCATCGTCCAGATTCATGGATTTCGATAATTCGTCCAGTCCGAGGTTCTTGACCGACGTGGCCTTTTTCAGATCTTTGGCAATGTCGCCAACACCGCTTTCATCCGCAGCGGCCTCAAGAGAGTTTTGAAAATCCCGGGCCATTGCTTTGGCTTTGGCGGTAAACTGCCCCAATGTGCGGAACATTCCCGGCAAATCCTTTGGCCCGACAACTATCAGCGCCACAACGCCGATGATCAGCAGCTCCAACATGCCGATATCAAACATGATCGATCATTCCCCGCCAGTGATCCGCATTGGGTTCAGGACTTTTCTTTGTCCTCTTGCGGGGTCACATCCACAGCGTCCTCGGCGGCAGCGGACTCGATCTCAGCCTTGCCATCGGATACGCCCTTTTTGAATGACGTGATGCCCTTGCCAACTTCACCCATCAGCGAAGAGATTTTTCCGCGACCAAACAGGACCAACACAACAACGGCGATCAGCAGAATTCCCGGCAGTCCAATATTGTTGAGCATTTTCTTTCTCCCTGAAATCAGGCCATTGCGATCCGGCGCACCGCCCAAATGAAACTTTCACCCTGTCATCTATTGATTTTGAGACGCGGTTCAAAGCCCCAAATAGTCACTTTATACACTTTTCTAAAGAGAACGCGACAATTCGCCCGCGCCGTGACTTTCTTATTGGTGCAATTATCCGCGCCGCAGGCCATGCAAAACCACAGGTTTTGCAGCCTCGCGACAACCGCACCCACCGGGCTTAGGCTCAAACCCCCATCGGGGGTTTAGAGCACGGTCCTGCGCAAATCCCGACCGCAGGTCGGATTTCGTGCGGGAAATGCGGGCGTGGTTCACGGCGCTGCCGGAAACACGAAACAGCGGTCGCGCCGCATGGTCAGCCACAGCGCCGTACCGGGTTTGGGCAAAAACACCGCCGGCACCGTGGCTTTCAGGATCGACTGATCGAAATCCATGCGGAACTCCACCAGACTTTCCGACCCCATGAATCGCGCGCGCTCCACAACGCCGCGCGCTGCCACCCCGTCGCTGGCTGTGGGCAGCGGCCCTTTGCCGCCCCGGTCAAAATCCATTTTCAAATGCTGCGGCCTGATGATGATTTCAACGCCGTCGCCGTCGCGCAAACCCGGCGTCAGAAATTGCCCGAATGGCGTTTCGGTCAGCGCGTTTCGAGACACGGCTTTCAACACGTTGATATCGGAAAAAAAGGCCGCCGCCTCTTTGTCGCGCGGACTGTTGTACAAATTATAGGGCGCGCCCACCTGCACAATTTTGCCACTGCGCATCAGGGCGATCTGATCGGCCATGCGCATGGCCTCATCCGGTTCGTGCGTGACCAGCAGCACAGCGGTGCCTTCCTCTTTCAACAATGCAAGCGTTTCGTCGCGGATATCGTCGCGCAAACGGTTATCCAGCCCCGAGAACGGTTCGTCCATCAGCATCACGCGCGGGCGCGGTGCCAACGCCCGGGCCAGAGCCACGCGCTGTTGCTCGCCGCCCGACAATTGGTGCGGGTATTTTTCACCAAATGCTGCCAGATCGACTTTGGTCAGCAATTCACGGCTGCGGGCCGCTTTGGCGGTCTTGTTGTGACCCTTCAGACCAAAAGCCACGTTGTCTGACACACTCAGATGGGGAAACAGCGCGAAATCCTGAAACATCAGTCCAATGAACCGTTTTTCTGGCGGCAAATGCTGACGCGAATCCGACACCGGCTGGCCGTCCACATAGACGACCCCGCTGCTTTGGCAATCCACTCCGGCGGCCACGCGCAAAGTCGTGGATTTCCCACAACCGGACGGCCCCAGCAGACAAGTCACCTGACCCGCCATCAGCGACAGCGAAACGCGGTCCACCACCGGCACACCGTCAAAGCTGCGGGTGATTTCGCTCAGTTCCAGACGTGGGGTTAAATCGGTCAAACTTGCCCTGCAACACCTCTACCCGAGCGTTTTGATCAGGTTTCCCAGTTTCGCCGCATCTACCAAGGACTTATCTATCGTTCAAGGCCAAGCACACTCACAGGCTCAGATTAACTGCACCGCCATCAAGCAACAGGTTCTGGCCGACAATAAACCCGGCGTGTTCCGAACATAAAAACGCGCAGGCAGCACCAAACTCCGCAGGCCTGCCGTAACGACCGGCGGGAATCGTGGCGCAGCGTGCAGCTTTGGCTTCTGCTACCGTGCCGCCCCGCGCCTTGACCACACCCTCGTCCAGCGCCACCGCGCGATCCGTCGCGTGGATACCCGGCAGCAGGTTGTTGATGGTCACGCCGCTGCCCGCCACCTGCCGCGCCGTTCCCGCCACATAACCGGTCAGGCCTGCTCGGGCGGCGTTGGAAAGACCCAGTACTGCAATGGGCGATTTGACTGACTGCGAGGTGATATTCACGACGCGCCCCCATCCGCGCTCCATCATGCCCGGCAAAACCGCTTTCATCAGCGCAATTGGCGTCAGCATGTTGGCGTCGAGCGCCGCGATAAAATCGCTGCGCTCCCAGTCGGACCACATGCCCGGCGGCGGCCCCCCGGCGTTGTTGACCAGAATATCGGGCGCAGGACAGGCGGCCAGTACGTCGGCGCGCCCGGCGTCCGTGGTAATGTCGCAAGTCACGGCGATGACGTTGACGCCGGTGCGTGCGGTGATGTCTTTGGCTGCGCTTTCCAGCGTCTCCTTCGTGCGCGCCGAAATCACCAGATTGACCCCGGCATCGGCCAGCGCATCAGCGCACCCGCGCCCCAAACCCTTGGAGCTGGCGCAGACAATCGCCCATTTCCCACTTAGTCCCAAATCCATGTCGTCCCCCGTTGTAGCTGCTGGTGTGAAGGCCAAGACTAACCCGTACCTTGGTGCCGTCAACTGCACACAACAAGAAGAAATGCCGTGGCCTGATTCGCGATGACGTCAAAATTTGGCCACATTTTTCCAATTTTGAATATGGAATGAATTGTGCGAATTTCCCACAATACACCTATGACGGGTAAATTGTCGTCTGACTTTGCACACACGGCTTACAATGGAATGCCCCCCATAACACTGTCAACCAGAGCGAAACAATGCCTTAATTACGCCGCCTTATGGCCTGTTTTATTTGACATTTTTCAAAATTGCCTTAGTTTCGACATCAACTATGGCGGTGGGGATTGCCTAGGGCAACGTGACTGATGTGCTCGAATTGGCTTTTCCATACCCACTGGATAGTTCGAGCGGTTCAACCAATGAGCGACGGATTAAATGGCGACAGCGGTCCAAGTGACACCCTTGTCTGCAAGATATTTTCTTGCGTGGATTTCGTGGTCGTGACCGGTGTTAATGCGGGCGACGCGATCTCCACTGCATCGGACTCGTTTTTGGGCGACACATACTCTTTCGCCAATACCGCGACGCCACAGGAGATAACTGTCGGCGATATTGGCAACGGTTTCGATCTTGATTCACGGCTCACATTCATGGGGGGCGATGGTGCGATCGTCGAGGTTCTGCTTGTCAAAACTTCTGCGACTGCACCGCAGGACGCACATGACGAGTGTGAGTGCGACTATTTCCTGCCGCTCAGCCCCCTGGTTCCGGACGTCGAATATTCGCTGATCGACTGCGACGAAGACCCGGGTGAGTTTTCTTATTCCGACTATGACTGTGTCTGTTTTACTCGTGGTACGCTGATAATGATGGCGGACGGCGCTGAAAAGCTGATCGACCACCTAAGGGAAGGTGACCTTGTTATCACCAAAGATCACGGCGCCCAGCCCATTCGCTGGATCGGGGCGCGTACGGTACGGGCTTACGGGCATTTGGCACCGATCGTGATTACCAGCGGCGCGCTTGGCAATCATTCTGATCTGATCGTAAGCCAGCAACACCGCATCATGTTGTCGGATTGGCGTGCCGAGGTCATGCTGGGCGCACAGGAAGTTTTGGTCCGGGCCCGCGATCTGGTCAACGGCGAGACCATTTATCAGCGCGAAGGCGGGGTGGTAGAGTACTTCCACATTCTGTTTGACCGCCACGAAATTATTTTCGCCGAAGGCACGCCTTCGGAAAGCCTGCACATCAACGACGCCACGCTCGACAGTATGGCCGAGGACAGCCGCGCCGAAATCATCGAGCTGTTTCCAGAAATTTCCACCACCCCATCAGTTTCGGCTGTCGCAAGCCGAATGTCACTGAAATCCTACGAAGCTTCTGCCCTTCTCAAGCAAGTAGGATTTCAGTAACCCCCCCAGGGACCTGTGAGCGAAGATTGCTCACAGGTCCTATCCAACTTAACCCCGGCGCTTCGCGTCGGGGTTTTTTGGTGAATTCATAACCCTGCGAAACCACCCAGCTTGCCCTTTTAACGCCCCTCGCCTATATCGCCCTTCATGTTGGACCACGCCTCAAATCAGCCCGCTTTACCGCCGGAAATCGCCCGTCGCCGGACCTTTGCCATCATCAGCCACCCGGACGCCGGCAAGACCACTTTGACGGAAAAATTTCTGCTCTATGGTGGCGCAATCCAGATGGCCGGACAGGTGCGCGCCAAGGGCGAAAGCCGCCGCACGCGTTCTGACTACATGAAGATGGAACAGGATCGCGGGATTTCGGTATCCGCGTCTGCCATGTCGTTCCCCTACGCCGACTATTGGTTCAATCTGGTGGATACGCCGGGACACTCGGACTTTTCCGAAGATACCTACCGTACGCTGACGGCAGTGGACGCCGCCGTGATGGTGATCGACGGGGCCAAAGGTGTCGAAAGTCAGACGCAAAAGTTGTTCGAAGTTTGCCGTCTGCGCGATTTGCCAATTTTGACGTTTTGCAACAAGATGGACCGCGAGAGTCGCGACATATTTGAAATCATTGACGAAATTCAGGAAAACCTGGCGATCGACGTGACCCCCGCCAGTTGGCCCATTGGCGCGGGGCGTGATTTTGTCGGCTGTTACGATCTTTTGAATGATCGCCTGAACCTGATGGACCGTGCGGACCGCAACACGGTGGCGGACAGCCTGCAGATCAACGGGCTTGACGACCCGCTTTTGGCCGAACATCTTCCTGCGCCGCTGTTGGCGACCTTTCTGGAAGAGGTCGAAATGGCGCGCGAACTGTTACCTAAATTCGACCGGAACGCCATTCTCGGCGGTACGATGTCGCCGATCTGGTTTGGTTCGGCGATCAACTCGTTTGGGGTGCAGGAACTCATGGCGGGTATCGGCGATTTTGGGCCCCAACCACAGGTGCGCCCGGCGTCGCCGCGTCAGATTGCGCCGGACGAAAAAACAGTCACCGGATTTGTGTTCAAGGTTCAGGCCAACATGGACCCCAAGCACCGCGACCGCGTGGCCTTCGTCCGGTTGTGCTCGGGGCATTTCAAACGCGGTATGAAGCTGACCCATGTGCGCAGCAAAAAGCCAATGGCCGTATCCAATCCCGTGCTATTTCTGGCGTCGGACCGCGAATTGGCGCAAGAAGCCTGGGCAGGGGACATCATCGGCATTCCCAATCACGGCCAGCTGCGCATCGGTGACAGCCTGAGCGAGGGCGAAATCCTGCGTTTTACCGGTATCCCGTCCTTTGCGCCCGAACTGCTGCAAACGGTGCGCGCCGCCGACCCGATGAAAGCCAAACATCTGGACAAGGCACTGAACCAATTTGCCGAAGAAGGCGCGGCCAAACTGTTCAAACCCATGATCGGATCGGGTTGGATTATCGGTGTTGTCGGCGCATTGCAATTCGAAGTGCTCGCCAGCCGGATAGAACAGGAATACAATCTGCCAGTACGGTTTGAACCAACACAGTTCAATTCGGCCCGTTGGGTATCTGGTGCTGCCGACGTCGTTGATAAATTTGTCGAATCCAACAAAGGACACATGTCGTCAGACCACGACGGCGATCCGGTGTATCTGACGCGCATTCAATGGGACATCGACCGCGTAGAACGCGATTTCCCCGAATTGACGCTTAGCGCCACCAAAGAAATGATGGCATGATGCCAAAGCCTTGGCGTTGAAGTCGCGACGGAAATATCTGCACCATGCGTTGAATATCTGTTATTGCAACACACAGAGGTGCCCATGCCGCATTTTTCATCATTAAATACCATTCCATCAAATCATCGACAAAGAACGGGCACAAACGCGCCCAATAAAGAACCACGGCACGATTTTCGCGCCCGTCCCAAATCTGAAAATCTGACAAATACATTGATGTCGCGCCGATTGTTTGGTCTGTCGCTGGCGTGTAGTTTCGCTTTGCCTGCACCAGCGATGGCACGGGCCCGTGTTTTGCGCGATCTTGCCTATGGTCCAGCGCCGCGCCAGACGCTGGATATCTACCTGCCCGCCGCACCGCAGAACGCACCGGTTCTGATCATGGTTCATGGTGGAGGCTGGGCGATTGGCGATAAGTCCCACAAAGCCGTGTGGCGGGAAAAACAACGCCACTGGGGCAAAAAGGGATGGATTTTCGCATCGGTCAACTACCGCATGGTGCCCGAAGCAAACCCGCTGGAACAGGCCCGCGACGTCGCGCGCGCTATCGCCTATGTACAGGGCAACATCTCAGGATATAACGGCGATCCGACGCGTATTGTTGTCATGGGGCACTCGGCCGGGGCGCATCTGGTATCTCTTTTGGCCGCCGATCCGGGGCTGGCGGCCCGCGAAGGCGCCGGTCGCTGGCGCGCCACGGTTTCGCTTGATACAGCTGCCTATGACGTTGAAAACATCATGAATTCATCACCCAGCCGCCTTTATCGAAATGCCTTTGGTGCCGACCCGATTCTGTGGCGTGCGACCTCGCCCATGGCGCGCCTGGAGCCGGGTGCCCCGGATTTTCTTCTAGTCTGTTCGACCCGACGCGCCAATGCCTGTCCGGCAGCGCGCGCCTTTGCGATGGCTTTGACGCAGGTCGGGACCGGTGCTTTGATTCTGCCCGTGGATTTGTCTCATGGTCAGGTCAATTCCAGTCTTGGCCGGGCCGGTCGCTACACCACTGCGGTCGACCGCTTTTTGCAACCATTGATTTAAGCAGTCCCAAGACTATTTTCCCGCGGGCACGGGGTTGGGGCGCGGCGGCGCGTTCGACGGTTGCACACGCAAACGCGCACGGCGGTTCGAAAGCCGCCTAAAGCGCGGGGCAAAAAACATATAAAGGCCCGACAATCCGAATATGACCATGGCCGCGCCAGTAATATCCGCCAGCCAGGTCCCAAACGTGCGATCCACCCAACCACGGGTGTGGAGCGTTTTGAAAATTCTTCCCCAGTAAATCTTTTTGGTCAGGGCATTATGATCTGGATCATACGTAATGCGCGTGAACGCCGTACGCACCCAATAGTGCCCGGTCGCCTTGACCACAATGATACGACCGCTGTCCTTTTTGAACTCGAACGATTTTCGTTTGTTGTATTTCTTTTCCTTGGTCGATTTGATGCCCTCATCGGGCCAGTATATGTCTGCAATAGCGCGCGCCGCGTCGCGATCGACGGGATGAGGTGACGGCCATTGGTCGAATTGGGCCTCGTCGTAACTGCCGTTGGGCAAAAGCCGGTATATCTGCCGTCCGTGGTTCAAATAGATGCCGGTCAACCCGATGATCACGATCAGCGGCAGAACGATAATCCCCAGCCACGAATGTATTTTGCGAAAAAGTCTTTCAAGACTAAACGGTCTTTTGCTGCTCATTTTGCGTTCCGCTTTTTTACGGTGCGTTATACCGATATTCCGTTGTTTATCCAATTAAAAAGCTTTCAGTCGGGATGTCAGCAGCCGACATTATTGGTATTCTAGCCGAATATAAACAGATCCGCATTTATTTCATTTAAGGTTACGCCGCGCAATTCGATATAAATATCGGAAACCTCAAAATTGCCCGACAGCCAGGTAATCGTTACGTCTCCATCTGGTTGTTCCGAAATAACAAGGTCGGTCATGGTCAACCCCTTGATTTCGGAAAAATCCATCTTGTCGTGCAGCACGTCAAAGTCTTCGACGATATCAAAGGTGTCGCCACCGCCAAGACCGTAAAGCAATTTGCTGTCGTTTTCTTTGTAAATCAACACGTCATTGCCGTCGCCGGTCCAGATAAAATTTGTGCCTGCATCGCCGTAGATCAAATCGCTTTTATCTGTGCCGAAAATGACTTCGTTCAGCGATCCCGTATAGCCGCCAGCGTAATTGCGGTCGTCGCCGATGGCAGTCTTGGCACCATCGAGAACGACAAATTGCACGGGTTGCCAGTACCCCGCCGAAAAAATAATTTTTTCGACAAAATATTTGCCGGTTTTGGCGTGAAACATATTCTTGACCGTCAGGGTTGACGCACCGCCGTCGGCCGTCATCACCATATCCGCACCCACCCGCGCAAATGACAGCCGCGATGTCGCGGTGCCAAGGCTGCCCGACGACGGACCGTAAAACCCGCGCAACACGATACTATCGTACTCGTTCCACTGTGCCTTGCTGCCGTTGTCTACGATGATGTCGTGGCCCCAGCCCGCGGTGAACTGGTAATTGTCGCCACCCCGTCCGCCTGACAGCTTGTCGTTGCCGTCGCCGCCGATCAGCACATCGTTGCCATTCCCACCGCGAATAAGATCGTCGCCCTCGTCACCACTCAGATAGTCGGAATCATCGCCGCCATTGATCCGGTCATTGCCTAAACCGCCTTCGATCCAATCGGCTCCCGCGTCGCCAAGAATTTTGTCACCGCCGCGTTCGCCAAATATCCGGTCACTACCGGCCCCGCCCAATATTTTGTCGCGTCCGTTACCGCCAAAAGCGATGTCATTGCCGTTCCCAAGTGACAACCTGTCGTTGCCACCGTTTCCGAATACCCAGTCGTTTCCGTCAAGCCCCTGAAAATCGTCGGCACCGTTTGTGCCCGCCATTATATCTTCGCCAAAGGTGCCAATGCTGCCGGTCACCAATGCATAGGTCACCCCGTCGGCCACCAGATATTCGATCTCGCCGTCGCCGTACTGATCTTTGATTTCTATGTGATACTCTGGGCGACCGGGCTTGCGAAACCTCGATGGACGCCCGGGCGTGTCTATAATGAGGTCATCACCAACGCGAATGGCGCGCGCCCAACCCTGATACCCAAGTGAAGCAGAGTAATACAAAGCGCCCACGTTGGTGATCGTGTCGACGGCATCGTCCGCGCCCCGATCATCGATCAGAAAATTGCGAAAAGTCGAAGTATTGATATAACCACGCAAGTCATAAGTGTCGGCTCCCGCGCCGCCAATCAGGGTGTCACCGGCGATCAGTGTGCTGCCATAAGAGGTCAGAATATCGTTACCCGCGGTCCCGAACAAAGTGTCGGTACCCGTCGTGCCAAATATTGACGCCATAATTCACCACTTTTTAGACTGGTCAAGAATTCCCGAATTTTGATCTGTCGGCCGCTTATGTCGGTCGCAAACCGGATAATCTATTGCGCTCAAGTTTATTTCCGACATTTATATCGAAAGTTTATGCAAATTGGGGGCCGGGACAAACCGCGAAACCGTGCAAAAAAGTCACGCTTTTGCGTGCCAGGGCGAATTTTTGTTAACCAAAGCGAAACAATGACGCAGTGCGCTCAACATTGGTCAATTTTTTGTTTGTCACATTGACCAAAGACACAGATTTGATTAGGAAACACCGGCACGATGAGCCAGCCAATAAGGGCTGCGCGGCCGCGGAGATCTTGCGGCAGAATATAGCCGCAACGAACGGACTCGAATGACAAAATTCACCGATTTGAAACTGGACCAAAAGGTCCTTCAAGCCGTCGAAGAGGCGGGCTACGAAACTCCGACACCGATACAGGCACAGGCCATCCCATTCGCGCTTGAAGGTCGCGACGTTCTGGGAATCGCTCAGACCGGCACCGGCAAGACCGCGTCGTTCACGCTGCCGATGATCACGCATTTGTCCAAGGGACGCGCGCGGGCACGTATGCCGCGGTCCCTTGTGCTCGCGCCGACGCGCGAGTTGGCAGCGCAGGTCGCTGAGAATTTTGAAACCTATGCCAAGCACACGCGCCTTTCCATGGCCCTGCTGATTGGTGGCGTGTCGTTCAAAGATCAGGACCGGCTTATCGACCGTGGCGTTGATGTTCTGATTGCCACGCCGGGTCGCTTGCTTGATCATTTCGAACGCGGCAAACTGATGCTGACGGGCGTACAGATCATGGTGGTGGACGAGGCCGATCGTATGCTCGACATGGGGTTCATCCCGGATATCGAACGCATTTTCAAGCTCACGCCATTTACCCGCCAGACGTTGTTTTTCTCGGCGACCATGGCCCCGGAAATCACCCGCATCACTCAGGAATTTCTGCACAATCCCGAACGGGTCGAAGTGGCGCGGCAGGCGACCACCTCGGACACCATTAAACAGGCGGTCTGTATGATTTCCGCCAGCCGCAAAGATCGCGCCAGTCAGGCCAAACGTGACGCGCTGCGTGCCATTATCGCTGACCCGGCGCAGAACGTGCAAAACGGTATCGTGTTTTGCAACCGCAAAATTGATGTGGACATTGTTGCCAAGTCAATGAAAAAGCACAAACTTAATGCATCACCCATTCACGGCGATCTGGACCAGTCTGTGCGCACGCGGACGCTCAACGGATTTCGCGACGGCGACATACAGTTTCTGATCGCCTCGGATGTGGCGGCGCGCGGGCTGGACATTCCCAATGTCAGCCACGTGTTCAATTTCGACGTGCCCATTCATTCCGAAGACTATGTCCACCGCGTTGGCCGCACCGGTCGCGCTGGACGCGAAGGGACCGCCATCACGCTGTGTTTACCGGCAGACGACAAATACCTTGCTGCCATCGAGTCGCTGGTGAAACAGACGATCCCCCGCATGGAGTTGCCCGGTGTTGCCGGAAAAGCACCGCGCGGCAGCAAAACAACCACAGCAAAAAAAGACGCGTCGGTCGGTGACACGGTGGCCACAGCAAAAGACTCCAAATCCGAATCCACGGCCCCGGCACCAAAACCCGATAAAACACAAAAGAAGCCCGCCAAATCCGCATCCAAACCACGCGAAAACAGCGCTGGTAAAAAACGCGGAAATAATACGGGCGTGGTCGGTATGGGCGATCACATGCCCGCGTTTTTACAACGCGGCATGTCCAGCTGATCAGGCTTCTTCCAGCCGATTGATCATCACCTGAACTTCGGGTTTGCGGCCAATGAATTCGCTGGCGATCTGACGCACCGATTTACGGACCACCAGCTCCAGCGCCTCGTCGGACAGCATGGTTTTCGCGCCCGCACGACCCAGCTGATACTCAACGCCCTCTTCCATCAACGCGGTCAATGACAGATCGGCGCGGGCCTCGGGCAGGCCACGGATTTCCACCCAGACGCCACCCAATGGTTCGTCGTCTTCGTCGATAATGATGCCGACAATTACCAGCCCGTTCAATGCCATGCGAATGCGTTCGCGGACGACACCGTCCATGGCGCCGATCAAAATATCGCCGTCCAGATAGGTGCGCCCGGTCTCGACGTGTTCGATTACCTTGGGCTTTTTACCGCTCAAATCCAGCATCGTGCCATTCGGCGCGACAATCGAGGCCAGCCCGCCATCGGCGGCCAGCTTGGCGTGTTCGCGTAAATGCCGGTGCTCGCCGTGCATAGGGATCAGCATTTTGGGTTTCAGCAGCCGGTGGATTTCCTGCAAATCAGGGCGGTTGGCATGGCCCGATACATGATACAGCCCGCTGTCGTCCTCGACCACGTCAACACCCAACTCGCTGTATTTGTTCATGATTTTGGCAACGCCCACTTCGTTTCCCGGGATGGTT
>CAZPQL010000038.1:0-30492 GCA_964588725.1 uncultured Rhodobacterales bacterium | reverse complement strand
CCTCGATCCATCCGAAGTCCTCGTCCCACTCGTAGGGCGTGCCGTCGTCGGGCAGTTCTTTCAGGCCGAATATAATCGCGTCTTTGGGGGCATCGATCCACGTGAACGCGGGCGCGATTTGCGCACCGGCGTCGCGGTAACCGTCTATCCCGATGGCCCGACACGGTGAATTTTCAACCGTCACCTTAAATCCGTTGGCAATCAGCGCCGCTACGCCATCCGGCGTCACACCAACGCGCTGTTCATTATCGCGCTGCTCGGCACGGACCCAAAGATGCGGCATGACGTGTTCTCCTCTTGCAGAAGACCTAATTTGCCCGCGCCGGAATGCCAATGCGAAACCTACAAGGCCGCAATCAGCGTATTCGATGTCGGGTTTCCGCTTTGAGCCGCGCGCGCTGTGTGATTAGGATGCCCGCGAACGACATTCGCGTGGAGTCGGCTATGAGCACCGATGTACATTTCAAGCTGGACGGAAAAGCCGTCACAGCACACGCAGATGAAACCATCTGGGAGGCTGCCAAACGTCTTGGCACCGATATCCCGCACCTCTGTCATTCCGGCGCCCAGGATTACCGCAGCGACGGCAACTGCCGCGCCTGTATGGTTGAAATCGATGGCGAGCGTGTGCTGGCCGCTTCGTGCATCCGAACACCAACCGATGGTATGGTGGTCAAGTCGCAAAGCGCGCGCGCCAAAACTGCGCGCAAACTGGTGATGGAACTGCTGGTCGGTGATCAACCAGAGAGACGCGACGCCCATGACGCGTCTTCGCATTTCTGGGATATGGCGGTGGCGCAGAATGCGACCGCCAGCCGCTTTCCGGCACGCCCGACTGACCGAATCCCGCTGCTTGACGACAGTCACGTGGCGATGTCGGTCAACATGGATGCCTGCATCCAGTGCAATCTTTGTGTGCGCGCCTGCCGCGAAGTTCAGGTCAACGATGTCCTGGGAATGGCCGGCCGTGGCGGCAATGCGCTGCCGGTTTTTGATATCGACGATCCCATGGGCGACAGCACCTGCGTGGCGTGTGGTGAATGTGTACAGGCCTGCCCGACCGGCGCGTTAATGCCTGCGGCGGTGCTGGACGCAAACCAGCGCGGCGACAGCAGCGTCGTGGACCGGGAGGTGCAATCGGTGTGCCCGTTCTGCGGCGTCGGGTGTCAGGTGAGTATGAAGATCAAAGACGACAAAGTCGTTCAGGTCGACGGCATCAACGGCCCCGCCAACGGCGGGCGACTGTGCGTCAAAGGGCGGTTCGGCTATGATTACATCCACCACCCGCACCGGCTGAACACACCGTTGATCCGTAGGGATGATGCGCCCGCCAAAGGGTTAAACGTTGATCCCGGAAATGTGCTGACGCATTTCCGCGAGGCCACCTGGGACGAGGCGCTCGACGCCGCCGCAAGGGGATTGGGCGGATTGCGCGACGCGCACGGTGGCACATCGGTATCCGGCTTTGGCTCGGCCAAATGCACAAACGAAGAGGCCTACCTGTTTCAAAAACTGATCCGGCAGGGATTTGGACACAACAACGTCGATCACTGCACGCGGTTGTGCCATGCATCATCGGTCGCAGCGCTGATGGAAAATGTCGGCTCGGGCGCGGTCACGGCCACGTTCAACGAAATCGAAAACGCCGATGTGGCCATTGTCATCGGCTGTAATCCCGCGGGCAACCATCCGGTGGCGGCGACCTATTTCAAACAATTCGTCAAACGCGGCGGCAAGCTGATCGTCATGGACCCGCGCGGGCAGGCGCTTAGCCGTCACGCCGAACATATGCTGCAATTCCGTCCCGGCACCGATGTGGCAATGCTGAACGCGATCATGCACGTGATCGTTGAAGAAAAGCTTTATGACCAGCAGTATATAAAGGCTTACACCGAAAACTGGGAGGCGCAAAAAGAGCACCTAAAGGGTTTCACGCCCGAAAAAATGGCGCCGCTATGCGGGATCGATGCTGACGTTCTGCGCGAGGTTGCGCGCCTGTTTGCGCAGTCCAAGGCCGCAATGATCTTCTGGGGTATGGGCATTTCGCAACATATCCACGGCACCGACAATTCGCGCTGTCTGATCTCCTTGGCGCTGATGTGCGGGCACGTGGGTCGTCCCGGTGCGGGGTTGCATCCGCTGCGCGGTCAAAACAACGTTCAGGGCGCATCAGATGCGGGCATGATTCCGATGTTTTTGCCGGATTATCAGTCGGTTGAGGACGACGGCATTCGCGCGTCGTTCAACGAAATCTGGCGCTCAGACGTGGATTTCGGTGCACAAAAAGGCCTGACCGTGGTCGAGATCATGGACGCGATCCATGACGGCAACATCAAGGGCATGTATATCTTGGGCGAAAACCCCGCCATGTCTGACCCCGACGTGGAACACGCGCGTCAGGCGCTCGCCAGCCTTGAATGCCTTGTGGTACAGGATATTTTTCTGACCGAAACCGCCAATTATGCCGACGTGATCCTGCCCGCAACTGCCTTTGCCGAAAAAACCGGCACCGTGACCAACACCAACCGGCAGGTACAGATGGGACGCCAGGCGGTGCCCCCACCGGGGCAGGCGCGCGAGGACTGGGCGATCACCACCGATCTGGCGCAGCGGCTGGGGCTGGACTGGAGCTACACGCACCCGTCGCAAATTTTCGCCGAAATGAAGCGGGGCATGGGTTCGCTGGACAACATCACCTGGGAACGCCTTGAAACCGGGGCGGTGACCTATCCGTCGCTGTCACCCGATGATCCCGGCCAGCCAATCGTCTTTGGCGACGGATTCCCGCGCCCCGACGGTCGCGCACGCTTTACCCCCGCCAGCATCGTTCCGCCCGACGACGTGCCCGATGCCGAATTCCCGATGATCCTGACCACGGGGCGTCAGCTTGAACATTGGCACACCGGATCGATGACGCGGCGCTCCAAAGTTCTTGACGCCGTGGAACCCGAGGCCAATTGCTCGCTGCACCCTAAAACCTTGCGGCGCCTTGGGATCGACGCCGGTGGCGCGATCCGTCTGACTACGAAACGCGGCTCGATCGTTACGATGGCGCGCGCCGACCGTGCCATATCCGAAGATATGGTGTTCCTGCCATTTGCCTATGTGGAAGCCGCCGCCAACGTCCTGACCAACCCGGCACTGGACCCGTTCGGGAAAATCCCGGAATTCAAGTTCTCGGCGGTTAGGGTGGAGAAGGTGGTCTAAGAAAGGGTATCTCAGAGTCCTGAGATATTTTTGGAATTGGAGGAAAATAAAACATGGTGAAAGCCGTCTTTATTCAAAACCCCAATTCCATCTATGACGACAAGCCCGGAGAAGCCTACCATTTCCCTAAACGCTATTTGAAATCTGTCCTTAAAACCGTCGGCGACTGGGTGATTTTCTACGAGGGAAAGTCAGGGGCTTTTGGCTATGTTTCCGTTCAAAAAGTCTTGGCCGTCGCCCCCGACAACAATTTGCCCGACTACTATTACGCGCTGTTGGACCGTGGCAGCGAGTGGAGTTTCGAGCGGACCGTCCCACGCGCAAACGCCAACAACATCGCTTGGGAATCAAGTTTGCGCGGGGCATTAGGTCAACCGACTTCAGGCGGCGCAAATGTCAGCGCTGTACGAATATTAAGCGACGCAGAATTTGGTTCAATCGTCAATTATGGTTTGACCGAGATTACATCGTCGGAATCGTTTCCCCGTGACGGCCCGCTTCCAGTGGAAAATATTGGGTTTTCAGAAGGCCCCGCACATTTTGAAGCCGCTCCGCTCGAAATATTCCGCGAAGACATTCTAACATCCCGGAAAGCCCGCGATGCGTCCTTTAGCCGACAGGTTAAAGCCGCGTACAGCGCCAGTTGCGCAATTTCCGGGCTGTCGTTGCGAAACGGCAAAGGCCGCCCCGAAGTTCAGGCAGCGCATATCCGACCGGTAAAATTTCAAGGGCCAGACAAAGTATCAAACGGATTGGCGCTGTCGGGCACGATACACTGGATGTTTGATCGGGGGCTAATTTCGGTGGCCGAAGATTGGTCGATTATCGTGTCAGGCAATAAAGTTCCAAGGGAGACGGCGCATCGGCTTTTTGCCCCCGGCCAAAAACTAATACTGCCAGATGACCGACAACATTACCCGAACCCAGAGTACCTAAGATTTCACCGCGAAGAAATTTTCGGACAGCTCAACTAAGGCTTGCCGAAATTATCGACAGCTCCGATCTGCCTCAAGGCCCACCCGAAAAATAACTCTCCACAAATGGCAAAAGCGTGGCCGCGATCAACCCGGTACACACGCCAAACAGCAGGCGGGGAAACCACCTTCCCAGCGCCGGTCCGGCATAGCCGAGAGCCCCGCAAATTGCGCCGTAATAGGCAAGAGTAATGAGATCCATAACGCTGCTCAGTTCTCTGTGAATGATAGCCGCGTACAGCGTATCAGCGCCAAATGACTTCGCCCAGAAAAATATATCCTGCACAAAAAATGATTTTGGGCAGCTTTGGATTTTCCGGTAGTTTGTTTTCTTGCCAGTTGCGCGGTAACGAATTAGGCCCGCACCATGACATATCTTGACTATGCGCTGGTTCTGATCGCGGCCCTGTTGTTCGGCGTCATGTTGCTGCCGGTTTTACGGCGCAATGCCTATTGGCGGGCAACCGTCACACCGCTGGCGTCAATCATTGGCAGCGGATTTCTGGTTGTGGCACCACTGCTTGCCGATGTGGCCGGGCCTTATGGTTTGGCAGCGATGGTCGGGATTGTGGTCGTAGCTTATGTGACCGGATGGGCAATACGGTTCAACATCGCCCATAGTGAATCGGGGACCGCCGGGACACGCCTTGGCCGCGTTTCCAATCTGGCGTTGACGATGGCCTACGTGATTTCAGTGGCGTTTTACATCCGCTTGCTGGCCTCATTTGCGCTGTCGATGACGCCTTTTGAATCTGCGTTTATTGGCGACTTGTTGGCCAGCGCTGTGCTTATCCTGATCGGAGGTGTGGGATTTCTGCGCGGTCTGCAAGGTCTTGAGACGCTGGAAACGGTTTCGGTTTCGCTTAAGCTTTCGATAATTGTGGCTCTGCTGGTCGGGCTGTTCACCTACAATGCCTCTCAGGGACAGTGGACCGCCGATCTGACGGCAGCGGAAATGGATGGCTGGACCCGCTTTCGCATGATGGCGGGCATGTTGCTGGTGGTGCAGGGGTTTGAAACCTCGCGCTATCTGGGGGAAGCTTACAGCGCCGGCACCCGCATCCGCACCATGCGCCTGGCTCAGATTTTGAGCGGCATGATATACGCCGCCTTCATATTTCTGGTGCTGCCTCTGATGGATTTTCTGCCGGACGGAAAAATCAGCGAGACGGCAATTATTGATGTGTCTGCCAACGTGGCTTGGGTTCTGCCGATCATGTTGGTTATCGCGGCATTTATGAGCCAGCTTTCCGCAGCAATTGCGGATACGGTGGGTGCCGGTGGTTTGGTGGGCGAGGAAACCGGCGGAAAAGTGGCCGCGCGCCTGACCTATCCGGCGTTGGCTGCGGCGGCGATTGCGTTGATCTGGTCGTTTGACCTGTTTCAGGTGGTGTCGATAGCGTCACGGGCATTTGCGTTTTACTATATGACGCAGGCGTTGATTGCGTTCCGGCAACCACAAGGCGGTTTTTACCGGCGTCTCGGATTTTTGATGGTGGCCCTTGGCATGGGGGTAGTCGTGCTTGTGGCGATACCGGTTGGTTAGCGCCAGACCACGTCGCCGAGAAAAATATATCCGGCGCCGTAAATCGTTTTGATCAGTTTGGGGTTTTTGGGGTCTTCTCGCAGTTTGGTACGCAGGCGTGACACACGCACATCCATAGCACGGTCAAAACTTTCACCCGCAGTGCCGCTAAGCGATTCCTGCATTTGCGCGCGTGAAATCAAACGGTTTGGCCGTTCCAGAAACAGACGTAGTACTTCTCCCTCGGCGTGGCTGAAGTTTAACACAGCCCCGTCGTCGGCGCGCAGCGTGTACTGCTCGAATTGCGCGCACCATCCGGCAAAATGCGCCTCCATTTGGCGGTTGCCGCCGGTGGGATTGCCGCGCCGCAGCAAGGCACGGGCGCGGGCGACAACTTCGGCCGGATCAAACGGTTTAATGATATAGTCGTCCGCACCCAATTCCAGTCCGGTGACTTTATCCTGAACTTGCGCGCGACCCGATATAATGATGATTGACGCACCGCTTTCCAGCGCCAGGCGGTGTACCAGCGCCAGCCCGTCTTTGTCGGGCAGGCCAAGATCGACCAGACAGATATCCGGCGACAGTTTTTGCAACGCGGCTTCAAAAGCAGAGGCGCGATCAAAACGTGCAGTCTGAAAACCCGCGTCCTCCAGCGCATCCGCAAGCAAACGTCGAATTTCCGGTTCGTCGTCAAGTATCGCGACCACAGGTTTAGAAACATTCATGCGACGCATCCTGCATCAAGGAACCGGCGCAATTGTGACGATGAAAATGGCTTGCCGATCAGTGGAAATTCACGCGCCGCGGCAGCGCGGGTTTCATTATGTGGTGGCAGCGACGTCATCAGAAAAAGAGCGGCAGGATTGCGTTGCCCGCGCAGCACGCGCACCAGGTCAAGTCCGGTCTTTTCGCTGCTCAGGTTAATGTCGGACAAAATCACGTCGACTCCGGGAATATCCGCCAGAGCAACCGCTTCGTCTAATTCTGCCGCTTCGATTACTTTGTGCCCCATATCGCGGAGCATTTCACGAATGTTCAGTCGGATTTCCGGCGAGTCCTCGACCAGTATTACCAATTTTGAACCTGTTGCCGGTGACGCGTATTTCAGGGGCAGGCGCATCGTGACCTGTGCCCCGCCATTGCGCGCGTTCTCCAGTTTTAGCACGCCGCCCGAAATCTGGACAAAATCGTACACCATCGACAGGCCAAGGCCCGAACCATCATCATTACGCTTTGTCGTGTAAAAAGGCTCCAGGGCACGCTTTAACGCAGATTTGGAAAATCCGGGACCGCTGTCGTTGGCGGTGATTTCAAGCCACGTCTCACGCAGCGGACGGGCGGTTAGCGTGATCGTTCCCTGCTGTTTGCCAAGCGCGTCACGGGCGTTCAGGATCAGATTCAGGATCGAATCCTGCAAGAACCCGGCGTCCAGCATCAGCGGTTGATTAATTTCGCTGCACTCCAGCGTCAATGTGATCCCGTCGGGCAGAGTCGGGGCCGCCAAAGCGGCAATGTCCTTGAACAATTCGTCCAATCCGGTCGACATTGGCGTCAGATTGCGCGGGCCCGAAACATTGGCCAGACGATCCAACAATGCCCCACCGCGCAACGCTGCGGCCCGCGTGGTGGCGATCATGTCGCGTGCGTCGTCAGGAAGCGCCTGAATTTTTTCCAACCGTCCCTGCAGCCCAAGGATAATTGTCAGTAAATTTGCAAAATCATGCGCCAGCCCGCTGGTCAACTGTGCGGCCAGCTCGCGCTTATGTGTTTGCATCAAGGCGGCGCGCGACTGGGCTTCTTCGGTAATATCCATGGTCAGAAAGTAGACACCGTTGATCGAGTCGGCCGGATCGTGCCCCGGTGTAAACGCACAGCGAACGCGGCGGCTGTCGCTGGAATGCGAAAATTCGAACACGCTGGTGTGCCCTGCAAAAGCCTTGTCGATATACGGCTTGATCGCGCCGTACACTTCGTTGCCCAGCACATCGAGCGCCTTCATGCCCTCGATGTCAGCACGACCCTCCGGGATGATAAGTCCAAGCTTGCCGTTGGAATAGGTATAACGCTCGGCCAGATCGATATGGGCGATATGCGCCGGTATCATGCCGGCTGTGGTGCGCGACAGCGCCTCGCTTTCAATCAACTGGCGTTTGGTTTCTTCCAGCGTGCTGACCGCCGACGCCAGTTGCCGGTTGGATTTCGCCAGTTCCTCTGAATGGTTCAACAATTGATCAGACAGTTGTGCCGAATGTCCCCGCAGCAAGCTTTCCTGCCGTTTTATGCCGGAAATGTCGGTATATACCGTTACCCAGCCCCCCTGTTGCAAAGGACTGCCTTCAATTGAGATAACCGAGCCGTTTGATCGGGTGCGCTCCAGATAGTGCGGCTCGAACGCCAGCGCTTGATCAACTTTCATACGCACAAAGGTGTCCTGATCGCCCACATCACCGTATTCGCCACGCACTGTCAAAAAGCGAATTGTGTCCTCGAAAGACGCGCCGGGCTTGGTCAAATGATCCGGCAAACCAAACATTTCGATAAACCGGCTGTTACAGACGACCAGCTTCAGGTCACCACCGTAAATCGACAATGCCTGCTGGATCAGATTGAGTCCGGCCTGAATTAATCCTGTGTTTCTGTTGTGGTTTGGCACTGTGCCTTGCTCCCTTACCGGCAATCGCTAGCAGAGTATGCGCGGCAAAGACCAGCCCGCACGCGTCTGTTACAATTCGTAACATTGCTGAAAAACTCAAGTATGATTTGACGTTCAACCAAACAAAGCGGAAGCTATTGGGATCAAAACTTAGGATTCGGATGACCGGCACAAGATCGGCACCTGGGAGGATACAATTTGACTGCATCACATGCGCCTTCAGGCGAGTTGAATACAATTCCCGGTTTGCTGGCGCACAATGCGGCTACGATTGGCGACCAACCGGCATCCAGAGAAAAAGAATTCGGTATCTGGCAAAGCTGGACCTGGTCCGAAGTTGCTGAACAGGTCAATGCGCTGTCGCTGGGCCTGTTGGACATTGGCCTCAATGCCGGTGATCACGTTGCCATAATTGGATCCAATAGACCACGCCTGTACTGGGCGATTGTGGCCGCACAAAATGTCGGTGCCGTACCCGTGCCACTTTACAGCGACGCCGTCGCTGCAGAAATGGCTTATGCATTGGACCACTGCAGCGCGCGGTTTGCCATCGTTGAAAATCAGGAGCAGGTCGACAAAGTTCTGGAGCTGGGCGATCAGTTGAAAAATCTGGAAAAGGTTGTCTATGTGGACCCACGCGGGATGCGTAAATACGACCACGGCAAATTACATGCCTACAGCGACGTTCAGCAGAAAGGCCGTGCAGCGGCGGACACTTTGGCACCGGAACTGCAAAAACGCCTCTCGGCGCTGGATTACGACAGCACCTGCGTGATGCTGTATACTTCGGGGACCACCGGAAATCCAAAGGGCGTCGTGTTGTCAAACCGCAATATTATCGAAAGCGCCAAGTCTTCGTCCGCCTTTGACAATCTGGTCACAGGCGATTCCGTACTGGCCTATCTGCCTATGGCGTGGGTGGGCGATTTCATATTTTCGGTTGGTCAAAGTTACTGGACCGGATTTTGTGTCTCTTGCCCCGAAAGCGCGGATACCATGCAAAGCGATTTGCGCGAAATCGGGCCAAGCTATTTTTTTGCCCCACCACGTTATTTCGAAACACTGCTGACACGGGTGATGATCCGCATGGAGGACGCAGGAAAACGTCAACTTAAGATGTTCCATTATTTTATGGATCACGCGCGCAAAGTTGGTCCGGCGCTGCTGGATGGTAAATCTGTGGGGATAATTGACCGCCTAAAATATGCTTTGGGCCGGGTTTTGGTTTACGGGCCGCTTTTGAATACAATCGGTATGAGCCGCGTGCGTGTCGGCTATACAGCGGGCGAGGCCATCGGGCCGGAAATTTTTGAATTTTACCGCTCGATAGGGATAAATCTGAAACAGCTTTACGGCCAGACTGAAGCCTCGGTGTTCATCACGTTGCAACCCGACGGCGAGGTGCGCGCCGACACTGTCGGCGTTCCGGGACCGGGTGTCGAGATCAAAATAGACGATAACGGCGAAGTGCATTACCGGTCGCCCGGCGTTTTCGTTGAATACTACAAAAATCCCGAAAGTACCGCGTCGACCAAAGACAGAGACGGCTGGGTCGCCACCGGCGATGCAGGTTTTATTGAGGATGGCACCGGCCACTTGCGCATTATAGACCGCGCAAAAGACGTGGGAAAAATGGCGAACGGTGCGATGTTTGCGCCAAAATACGTGGAAAACAAACTGAAATTTTATCCGAATATTCTGGAGGCCGTGGTCTTTGGTGCGGGAACCGATATGTGCACGGCATTTATCAATATCGATTTAACGGCTGTCGGGAACTGGGCGGAGCGCAATAATATCGGTTATGGTTCTTATCAGGAACTGGCCGGACACCCGCAGGTACTTGAAACCATTCTGCATCACGTGGAAGATGTGAACAAGTCCGTGGCGCAGGACGCCATGCTTTCGGGGTGCCAGATTCACCGCTTTCTGGTCCTCCACAAAGAGCTGGACGCAGACGACGGCGAAATGACCCGCACACGTAAAGTGCGCCGCAACGTCGTGGACAAAAGGTACGCGGATCTTGTCAAAGCCCTTTATAGCAGTGCCAAAGAAGTTTTTATCGATACCGAAGTAACTTACGAAGATGGCCACAAAGGCTCGATTTCGGCGACGTTGAAAATTCTTGACGCTGCCGTTGTTGCGCAAAAGGCTAAAGCGGCATGAATAAGATGGACAGCTATATCACCGAAGACGGCCGCACAATTGGCGCAGCGGTGATGGAAGTCAAGAACATCACTTTGAAATTTGGTGGTGTGACAGCGATCAAGGATATTTCTTTCGATATCCGCCGGGGCGAAATTCGGGCGATTATCGGGCCTAACGGTGCCGGAAAAACCTCGATGCTGAACGTCATCAACGGCTTTTACCACCCGCAGGAAGGCCAGATCAATTATCAGGGCCAGACGCGTTCCAAAATGAAACCGTACGAAGCAGCCGTTTCAGGAATTTCACGAACATTTCAAAATGTTGCGTTGTTTGCGGGCATGTCGACGCTCGACAACATCATGGCGGGCCGACAGTTGAAAATGCACAAGAATTTCCTGTGGCAAATGCTGCGTTTTGGACCCGCGATGGACGAAGAGATCGAGAACCGCAAATTTTGCGAAAATATCATCGATTTTCTGGAAATTCAGGCGATCCGCAAAACCCCGGTCGGACAATTGCCCTACGGATTGCAAAAGCGGGTGGAACTGGGTCGTGCGCTGGCGGCGGAACCGTCGCTGTTGCTGCTTGACGAGCCCATGGCCGGAATGAACGTCGAAGAAAAAGAAGACATGAGCCGCTTTATTTTAGACGTGAACGATCAGCTTGGGACCACGATTGCCCTCATCGAACACGACATGGGCGTGGTTATGGACATCGCCGACCGAGTGGTTGTCATGGATTACGGACGCAAGATTGCTGACGGATACCCTGCCGACGTGCAGGCCAACCAAGCGGTAATTGATGCCTATTTAGGGGTGGCGAGCTAATGGATTTGCTTTACAATATTTTCGTCGGACCCTTTGTTGAAATGGTCACGATTCCGGACTTTTTCATGCAGGTTCTTTGGGAAGGGTTTGTCACCGGAACGCTTTATTCCCTGATCGCACTGGGGTTCGTTTTGATCTTCAAGGCGTCGGGTGTGTTTAACTTTGCCCAGGGCATCATGGTCGTGTTCGCGGCGCTGACGCTGGTTGGGTTATACGCGGCCGGTGTTCCGGCTTTTATCGCACTGATTCTGACCATCGCTGTCATGGGCGTTCTGGCGTTTACGGTGGAGCGTCTGGTACTACGCCATCTGGTCAATCAACCCGATATCATTTTGTTCATGGCGACAATTGGGCTGTCGTATTTTCTGATCGGTTTCGGCGAATTCTTTTTTGGCGGAGAGACTAAATCGATGATAACCGAGGAGCTCGGACTGCCTACCGGTTCCACAGTGTTCGAGCCATTCGGCGGACTGCTTATTTTGCAACATCTGGATATCGCCGCAGTGTTGATCGCTGGTGCCTTGGTTGCCGGACTGGCATTTTTCTTTTCCAAAACCCGCATTGGTCGTGCGCTTCGGGCAGTGGCTGATGACCATCAGGCGGCGCTGTCCGTTGGCATATCGCTGAATCAGATCTGGGCAATCGTATGGTTTGCCGCCGGGATCGTGGCACTGGCCACGGGTATCATGTGGGGCGCAAAATCGGATGTGTCTTTCGCCCTGCAGATCATCGCGCTCAAGGCGCTGCCGGTTTTAATTCTTGGCGGATTTACCTCGATCCCCGGTGCAATCGTCGGTGGGCTGATCGTCGGATTTGGTGAAAAATTGTTCGAAGTTTACTGGGGTGGCCTGTTGGGTGGCGGTGTTGAGGGCTGGTTTGCCTATGTGTTGGCGCTGGTGTTTTTGATGTTCAGACCACAGGGCCTGTTCGGCGAAAAAATAATTGAGAGGGTGTAAGGCAAATGCTGTACCGCGAGGCCGGCCAATTCAAGACGACCTATAAGGCAGACAACGCCATCTTTCCGATCCTGCAGGACCGGATCGCTATCATCTTTTATCTGGCAGTGGCGTTCATCGTGATCCCGCTGGTGGGGACCGATTTCTTTTTAAAGTCGATGATGACGCCGTTCCTGATCTTCGCACTGGCGGCGATCGGGCTTAACATTTTGGTGGGGTACACAGGGCAGATTTCACTGGGCTCGGGTGCTTTCATGGGGATCGGTGCTTATTCCTGCTACAAGCTGGTCACTCTTTTTCCCGACGCCAACGTGATATTGCTGATCGTTTTGTCCGGGTCGTTTTCCGCCATTATCGGCATGATTTTCGGTCTGCCAAGCCTTCGTATCAAGGGATTTTATCTGGTCGTGACCACGCTGGCGGCGCAGTTCTTTTTCGAGTGGGTCTTTATAAATGTGCCCTGGCTTTACAATTACAACAATTCCGGTGCGATTGAGGTGCCGCGACGCGACGTGATGAATGTGATTGTCACCGGCCCCGAGGCCACGGCGGTGACACAGTATCTCGTGGTGTTGTCGATCGTTGTGGTGATGACCTGGGTGGCATCCAACCTTATCCACGGCCGGATCGGTCGCAGCTGGATGATGATCCGGGATATGGACATCGCAGCCGAGCTGATGGGGGTGCGACCACTATTCGCCAAATTATCCGCTTTTGCTGTGTCCTCGTTTTACATCGGTGTGTCCGGCGCGATGCTGGTTTTCATGTGGTTGGGAGCCGCTGAGGCCGAGCCTTTTGATGTCAACCAGTCGTTCCTGATCCTGTTCATGGTCATAATCGGGGGTCTTGGCAGCTTGGTTGGCGCCTTTCTGGGTGCCGCATTCATCCATATGTTGCCGATCCTGATGCGGGCTACACCGGGCTTTTTCGGTTTTAAAGCGAATGTCACCACGGTTGAGCATGTCAGCCTCATGGTGGTGGGTGGCCTGATCATGTTCTTTTTGATCAAAGAGCCCCACGGATTGGCGCGAATTATTGCCCTGTTCAAACAGAAATTACGCGTGTGGCCTTTTCCGTATTAGGCTGGCTGCAAAGAGGATATGCACAGAAACCGGCATATCCAATAACCAACCAAGGTTTCAATTGGAAGCGGCGGACAGGATCGTCAGTCGCAAAATTTGGGAGGAACAGAAATGTTCAAGAAAATAGTAACGGGATCCGTGGCGCTTGCCATGGCAGCGACCGTGCAAGTTGGCGCGGTCAGTGCGGAAGGCACGCACTTTATTCCGAACCTCAGCTACCGGACCGGCCCATTTGCCGGTGGTGGAATTCCGGCAGCCGACGGCTTCAACGACTACATGAATATGCTGAACGAACGCGACGGTGGTATCGGCGGCATCAAAGTGGAAATCGAAGAGTGCGAAACCGGCTATAACACACAAAAAGGCGTGGAATGCTATGAGGCGACAAAGGTAAAAGGCGCCCTGATTTACAATCCGCTGTCCACTGGGATCACCCTGCAGTTGGTGCCCAAAGCCCCGGTCGACAAAATTCCGGTGCTATCCATGGGTTACGGCCTGTCTGCGGCTGCGGTTGGCGAAAAGTTCCCTTGGACATTTAACTATCCGGCCACGTACTGGAGCCAGATGTCTGCGATCTTAAAATGGATCGACACCCAGGACGGTGGTATCAAAGGCAAAAAAATCGGCTTTATCTATCTGGTGTCCGGATACGGTAAAGAGCCAATTCCACTTTTGGAGAGCCTGTCAAAAACCATGGGCTTTGAAGTCGTGGAATTCCCGGTTGCCGGTAAGGAAATGCAGACCCAGTCATCCCATTGGCTGAACGTCCGCAAAGAAAAGCCTGACTGGATGATCATGTGGGGTTGGGGTGCGATGAATCCGACCGCCATCAAAGAAGCTGCGAAAATCAAGTACCCGATGGATCACTTCATTGGCAACTGGTGGTCCGGTGGCCAGAACGATCTTGACCCCGTTGGAGCGGCTGGCAAAGGCTACCGTTCGTCTGGCTTGCAGGGCCTAGGTACAGATTTCCCGGCTATTCAGGATATCCTGACCTATGTCGTTGACAAAGGCATGAGCCAGGTTGGTGATCGTTCTGACGTTGGTGACGTGCTTTACAACCGTGGTGTTCTGAACGCTGTGATTGTGGCTGAAGCCATTACAATTGCGCAGGCAACGACCGGCAATGCCGAGATCACCGGTTCAGACGTGCGCGATGCGTTGGAAAAAATCAACCTGAACGAAGCGCGGTTGGCTGAAATTGGCCTGCCAAACTTTGTGGCCCCGATTGCTGGGTCCTGTGGCGATCACGCCGGTGGTGGTTCCATCTTCATGCAGCAATGGGACGGGTCCACGTTTGTTAAAACCTCTGATCTGATCGCTCCAATGACTGACATCGTTCGGCCGTTATTGGTCGCTGCGGCTGACCAATATGTTTCGGACAAACCGGGCTGGGGCACGCAAACCTGTAACTAAGTCTGAACATCTAAAAGGACCGGTCCCTATTCTGGGGCCGGTTATTCCACGCGATTAAATTGACCGGACTTTTCCATGAGCCTCAGCGAACAAACCCAGTCGGACTCTGAATATCTGCTGGAAATCAACAATATCGAAGTGCTGTACAACCACGTGATCCTCGCGCTTAAGGGCGTCAGCCTGTCTGTGCCCAAAGGCGGCATAACGGCTATATTGGGTGGTAACGGTGCCGGTAAAACCACGACGCTTAAAGCCGTATCGAACTTGCTGCATTCTGAACGCGGCGAAGTGACGAAAGGAAAAATTCTTTATCGCGGCGAGCCGGTCGCGTCGCTTGATCCTGCAGCACTGGTGCGCAAAGGCGTCATTCAGGTGATGGAGGGCCGTCACTGTTTTGAACACCTGACGATTGAGGAAAACCTGCTAACCGGCGCTTTTACCCGCAAGGACGGCGCGGGTGCGGTTTCAGCGGATATGGATCTCGTGTACGAGTATTTTCCGCGTCTGAAAGAACGCTCCAAGTCGTTGGCGGGCTACATTTCCGGTGGCGAACAACAAATGTGCGCCATTGGCCGCGCCCTGATGTCCAAACCCGAAACTATTTTGTTGGACGAACCCAGCATGGGGCTGGCCCCGCAACTGGTCGAAGAAATTTTCGAAATCATCAAAAACCTGAACGAAAAGGAAGGCGTGTCCTTTCTGTTGGCAGAGCAGAACACCAATGTGGCGCTAAAATACGCGCATTACGGTTTTGTACTTGAAAGCGGGCGCGTGGTAATGGACGGGCCTTCCTCTGAACTGGCCGAAAATCCGGATATCAAGGAATTTTATCTTGGTGTGTCCGAAGAGGGCCGCAAGTCGTTTCGCGATACCAGATCGTATCGCCGCCGCAAACGCTGGCTGAGCTAAGCGACCAGCGTCAATTTGATTCAATACTGACACTGTGGGGGGTACAGCCATGACTTTGTTTTTCGACGATTTGGAAACGCAGTCAGCGGATGAACGTTCGGTCCGGCAATCCGGGGCGCTCAGGACGATTCTGCGCGGAATTACGGTGGCTCCTGAAAGTTGGCGCGATGCAGCCGCCACGATTACCGGTGCCACCGATCTTTCAAAATTACCGGTTCTGCGGAAATCCGACTTGTCAGACATGCAAAAAGCCCGCCCGCCCTTTGGGGGCATAACGGTCGGCGACATCGTGCATTATTTTCAGTCTCCGGGACCAATTTATGAACCGGGCGGAATCACCCACGACTGGTGGCGGATGGGGCGTTTTATTCACGCCTGCGGCATCGGAGCGGGTGATATCGTACAGAATTGTTTTTCCTACCACATGACACCTGCCGGGATGATGTTTGAAAATGGCGCAAGGACGGTTGGCGCATCTGTATTTCCTGCGGGCACCGGGCAGACCGAGCTTCAGGCGCGGGCCGCGTCAGACATCGGCGTGACCGCCTATGCCGGCACGCCCGATTATCTGAAAATCTTATTGGACAAGGCCGATGACATGGGCGTTGACCTGTCGCGAATCAAACGCGCGGGTGTCGGTGGCGGTGCATTGTTTCCAAGCCTCAGGGCTGAATACGCCGATCGCGGTATTGCCTGTATGCAATGTTACGCCACCGCCGATCTGGGTAATATCGCGTATGAATCCGATGCTATGGAAGGCATGATCATAGACGAAGGCGTGATCGTGGAAATCGTTACTCCCGGCACCGGCACCCCGGTCGAACCCGGAGATGTGGGTGAAGTTGTAGTGACCAGCCTCAACGCTGATTATCCGCTGATCCGTTTTGCAACCGGTGATTTGTCAGCGGTTATCAAGGGTCAAAGCCCCTGCGGCCGCACCAACACCCGCATAAAGGGCTGGTTGGGCCGCGCAGACCAAACCACCAAAATCAAAGGCATGTTCGTACGACCCGAACAGGTCGCGCAACTGGTGGCCAAACATCCCGAGATCACCAAAGCACGGGTCGTGGCAACACGTCAGCAGGAAAAGGACGTCATGACTGTTCAAATTGAGTCCGGTCGCGCCAACGAAACCGTTTACGTACAATCGGTGATCGAGACTCTGAAATTGCGCGGCGACGTGGTAGTGGTAGATATTGGCTCTTTGCCCAACGACGGAAAGGTCATCGACGACCAAAGGAGTTACGAGTAACCAGTAAAAAAGGAGGACAGTATGTCCATATCTGTAGTTCAAAGATTTTTTGCAATGTTTTTGGCGCTGATGGTGTTGGCCGTACCGGCCCCGGCCAAGGATTTGGCTTTGGTGATCGGCAATCGCAACTACCTGAACGCCAGCTGGATGTACGACGCTGAAGCCGCTCTCAACTCAGCGGACGCCTTGCGTCGCAGCGGCTATCGTGTCATCGCCGGTCGCGATTTTCGAAAAATTCAAACCCGCAGCGCGATTGAGCAATTTTTTGCAGCGCAGAACAACGCAGAGCGCATCGTAGTCGTGCTTAGCGGGCATTTCGTGCACAGCGATCAGGACACATGGTTGTTGCCCGTCGACAGCCCTGCGGCCACATTGGCCGGGGTCAATTTCGACGGTGTATCGCTGAACCTGCTTCTGGATGTGCTGGCGTCCAAACCCGGAGAAAGCGCGGTTTTTCTAGGCACGACCGTGCGTCAGATTTCGACCGGACCGGCACTGAGCGGCGGCATCGGCGCGCTGAACATACCGCAGGGGGTTTTTGTTGCCACCGGAAAACCCAAGGACATTGACGTCGCCTTAAGGCGCGAGTTTTTGCGCGAAGGCACCGGTTTCGCCACGGCACTGAAACAATCGCCCGATTCAGTTCAGGGATTTGGCTATGTTTCGGACCTGTCCTCGCTGGTGCCGGGCTCGCCTGATTCGATTTCGGCAGCCGAGGCGGCTTTGGTCGAGGCGGGATATTGGCAGGCTACGCTCGACGCAGGTACGAAGGCGGCGCTCCAATCGTATCTGAGCCGATATCCCACAGGCGCGTTCGCGCAGGATGCACGCAACCGCATCGCAGCACTGGACGCCAAAACGCCCGAGGACCGCGCGCGCGAGGCCGAGGCGGCATTGTCACTGTCCCGCGACCAACGGCGTGAAATTCAGCGCAACCTGACGCTGCTGGAATTTAATACCCACGGCATTGACGGCATTTTCGGGCGCGGAACACGCACCGCGATTGCCGCATGGCAAAGTCAGAATTTTTTTGACGCCACCGGTTATCTGCGCCGCCCACAAATAAACCGGCTGCACAATCAAGCCGCCCGCCGCGCGCAAAAGCTTGCTGACGAAGCACGTGATTTGCAAGCCAAGCAAGACGCCGCCGATCGCGCATTTTGGCTGTCTTCCGGTGCGCAGGAATTTGTGGAAGCAGGGTTAAGGCGATACCTGCGCCGCTATCCCGACGGTATTTTCGCGGCGACAGCCCATAACCGATTGAAGATCATCGAAGAAGAGGCCCGCCGCGCTGCGACACAAGCCGAACGCACCGCGTGGGATACCGCAGCGGCAGGTGGGAAGATTGCAGATTACAAGGGCTATCTGAAAACCTATCCCAATGGCCGGTTCGCCGATGAGGCGCGTCTGCGGATCGAAACGCTGCGCGGCGACAAAGCCACCGAAGCGCAAATAGCAGCGGCGCGAAACGAAGAAAACTTTTTCGTCGGCAACGTCGCGGCAAAGACATTAGTGGAAAGGCAGTTGAAGAAAATTGACCTGAAACCGGGACCGGTCGACGGGGTTTTTGACGACAAAACCCGCCGCGCGATCCGCCGTTTCCAGCGCCCGCGCAAAATTCCCGTTACCGGCTATGTAGGACAGGAAACTTTTGTGCGGCTTGTGGCTGAAGCCGATCGATAAATTCGCCGGCGGCACGCAAAAGCCGCCGACACGGATATCGGCGGCTAAAAAGCTGAATGCGCGGCGTTAGCCCTGACGGGCCTTGAAACGCGGCTGGGTTTTGTTGATCACATAGACGCGGCCCTTGCGGCGCACGACACGGCAATCGCGGTGGCGCGCTTTGAGCGAGCGAAGCGAATTCTTGACCTTCATGGTCTTTCTCCTACATGCGGCGCACCGGGGCACACCGATCCATTTTTCTTCGGCCCCCGATCTCGGGGGATGGTGGGCGTAACTGGGATCGAACCAGTGACCCCTTCGATGTCAACGAAGTGCTCTCCCGCTGAGCTATACGCCCTAAAAACCAAAAGCGCCGCCCGTATCCCCGGAATACTACCTGTGGGAAAGCGGCAACGCCCGCGTCGCGCTTCTATAAAAGGTTGCGCTTTGGGGTTCAAGAGCTTTTGGCAAACTGTCACAACTGCGCTATTGGTCAAAGAATGGATAAATTCGTGAACTCCTCGGCTTTCTCAATCGCGATGCCTGACGTACGTTCTACACCCGTTGTTTTTGCCTCTCCGCACTCGGGTCGGAATTATCCGTGGTCATTCATCCGTAATTCCAGTTTGGACGAGATCACGATTCGCACGTCCGAAGATGCATTTGTCGACCGGTTGTTCGACTGCGCGCCTTCGTTGGGTGCACCGCTTTTGGCGGCCAATGTGCCGCGCGCGTTTGTGGACGTGAATCGCAGTGCGGATGAACTGGACCCGGCGCTGATCGCGGGCGTCAAGCAGCGCGGCCACAACCCGCGCATTTCGTCGGGTCTCGGTGTCATTCCGCGCGTCGTCGCCGGAGGTCAGGTCATCCGTGCCGGAAAAATAAGCCGCTACGAAGCCATGGCGCGACTGGACGATTGCTACTATCCTTACCACGCGGCGCTTAAAACGCTATTGGATGAGGCGCACGCGCAATTTGGCCGCGCGATTCTATTTGACTGCCATTCCATGCCGCACGAGGCCATCGTCGCCAGTTCGCACCCGACTGACCAAAGGCCGGATATCGTTTTGGGTGATCGGTTTGGCTCCGCTTGCGACAGCTCTATAGTTGAAGCCGTCGAACGCATATTTGCCCATGCAGGACTGAAAACCGCGCGCAATTTGCCGTTCGCAGGCGCCTATGTGACTCAGCACTATGGGCGTCCGTCGCGCCAGCAGCACGTTCTGCAAATCGAAATTGACCGCGCGGTTTATCTGAATGAATTGAAAATCCAACCCAATGCCAATTTCGCGGCTTTTCGCAGCGTCATTCAGACAGTGGTCAGCAAATTGGTGGACATCGGAAAAAGCAAACGCAAACTGGCGGCAGAGTGATCCCGGTTACCGCAGCGCCCGCCCCTTCAATATTGCAGAGTCGCCAAATTTCGCCCTGATCTTATCCGAGGCACGTTCAGCTTTTTCACGTCGTCCGGCCTCTTCGTTCAGAAAATCATCGGTGAAGTCGGTATCGTTTTGCGCAACGATCTGTGCCAGACCGACCCCAATCAGGCGAAAAGGGCCTTTGCCGATTTCGGCCCTCAGCATGGCTTTGGCCGTGGTGTAAATCGCGTCGGCGACCTGCGTTGGCCGGTCCAGTTTCATTCGCCGGCTTATGTTGCTGTGATCGGACCTTTTAAGCTTCAGGCTGTCCACCCAACCGGTCACGGCTTTGGTTTTCGCGCGGTCCGAAACCTTTTCGGTCAAGCGCCACAAATACCCGTCCAGCGTGTCCAGCGACGAGGTGTCTTCAAAAAATGTGGTTTCATTGGAAATCGATTTCATCGGCGTCCGCGCCACCACGTGGCGATAATCAAGCCCGCGCGCCAGATGCCACAATCTTTCGCCCATCGTGCCAAACTGTTTGGCCAGATCGCCGCGTTCCCACCGCAGCAGATCGTCAAAGGTTCGAATGCCTTTGGATTGCAGTTTTTTGTCGAACACCTTGCCCACACCCCAGATCAGGTTGACTGGTTTGCCTTTTAGAAAATCTCCGGTTTCCGCCTTGCCGATAATCGAAAACCCACGCGGTTTATCGAGGTCCGAGGCCACCTTGGCCAGAAACTTGTTGTGCGACAGACCCACTGACCCCGATACGCCCAGATCGCTTTCCATCCGCCGTACCATTCGCGCCATTTGCAGCGCCGGCGGCGCGTGATGCAGGTTCTCTGTCCCGGTCAGGTCAAGAAATGCCTCGTCAAGCGACAACGGTTCAACCGCCGGCGTCAGTTCCTGCATCATGGCTTTGATCTGTTTTGACACCTCGACGTAGACCGACATACGCGGTTTGACCACTTCGGCCTCGGGGCAAAGTTTCAGCGCCTGAAACATTGGCATCGCCGAACGCACGCCTTTGATGCGGGCAATATAGCACGCGGTCGACACCACGCCGCGTTTGCCACCGCCGATGATCACCGGCTTGTCACGCAAATCGGGGTTGTCGCGCTTTTCCACGCTGGCGAAAAAAGCGTCGCAGTCCATATGCGCGATGGTCAATGTGTTGAGCTCAGGATGCGTCAGAACCCGCGGCGATCCGCATTCAGGACATCGCTCGGTCGCCGAAAATTGGCGCAGACAGTCCCGGCAAAAGGCAGAGTCAGACATAAGGCATTGTCGCCCAGACGGGGTGTTTGTGGCAAGCTAAATGCCGGACAACTCGGCCAGTACCGCTTGTGCTGCGCCGCGCGGGTCGCGCGACTGCCAGATAGGGCGGCCCATCACGATATGATCGGCCCCGCTTCTGATCGCATCACTTGGTGTCGCCACGCGCTTTTGGTCGCCACGCGCCGCGCCGGTGGGCCGAACGCCCGGTGTCACGATCAACTTGCCATTGGCCTGAGGTAAGGCACGGATCATCGCGGCCTCGTGCGGCGAGGCTATCACCCCGTCGGCCCCCGCCTCCAAGGCCAGCGCCGCCCGTTCCTGCACAAGGTCCTGAATGGCACCGGATTTGATCAGGCACCGGTCCAGATCGCTACGGTCAAGCGAGGTCAGTATCGTCACTGCCAGAATTTTGGTTGCCGCGCCTCCGCGTCCCTCGATAGCCGCTTTCACTACGTGCGGATCGCCGTGCACGGTCAGAAAATCAAGCTCGAACGCCGCCAGTCCCCGCACGGCGGCTTCGACGGTGGCGCCAATGTCAAACAGCTTCATGTCCAGAAAAATGCGCTTGCCGTGGTCCTGCTTCAACTCGTTGGCCAACGCCAGACCGCCGCCGGTCAGCATGCCCAGACCGATTTTGTAAAAGCCGACGGCAGTTCCCAGCCTTTCGACCAGCTTCAGTCCGGTCAGCGCGTCAGGCACGTCCAAAGCAACGATCAGGCGGTCATCGGTAGGCGTCATCGTGGTTTATTACCCGTAAAGTGTCTTCATATCCGGCCCTTCCGTACAATACATATGCACCCAGATATAGGCGTGTTGGAACAGCGCCAACGCCAGCGCATTCCAAGACCCCGTCAGCAGCGCAATGCCCCACAGGCCCAGAAACACCACACCGTACATGGCGTTGGACGTGACTTTGAACGCACCTTTGTCAACCAGCGGCATATTCAGGTAATCGTCAAAAAAGTGATCGCCGCCAAGCGCACGGGGAATGGTGAAATATTTGATCACCGAATGCATCGCCCAGACAGCGACCAACACCAGCAAAACCCCGACCACCAGCTGAAAATTGCGGTTGCCGCTCAGCGTTCCCTGATCGGCCAGCCCTGCAACAATCGTCATGGTAGGGCGGATCGCCATGAACGGCAAAAAAATGGCGCCCCAGACGCGCAATGCCCGCGCGCCAAACAGCCCGACCATCAGGCCGAAGTGCAACTGCAACCGCCAGACGATCGCAACAAGGCTTTGGTGGATGATCGCCACAAAGATCGTGGCGACGGCCCAGTCGCGCCCATCAAGCCCAAGTATTTTGGTGTCCGTACCGTGCAATATGCTGACCGCCCCAATCCCAAGCAGCGCAGCCAGCATAATGTGCTGAACTTGCCCCCGAAACAGATTTGCAAACTTCAACGTTGCGCGAATACTGTCCAGACTGCGCATTTTTCCCTCCGTTAGCGGTTTGGGCAAACTTAGGCTTTTTTATTCAAGGTGTGAAGCCAACGCCTTGCAGGTTTAGGCAATGCTTCCCATCTAAGACCCGAAGGCCTGCACCTTTGACGCGCCGATTTCGGGCGTCGCATATTGCGGGCGCTTATGAAGGAGAGTAATATGAACCTGGAAAAGTTCACCGAACGGTCGCGCGGATTTATTGCCGCCGCACAAACGATCGCCATGCGCGAAAACCACCAACGCGTGCTTCCCGAACATCTGCTAAAATCCCTGATGGACGACGGCGAAGGTCTTGCTTCGAACCTGATCAACGCCGCCGGTGGCGACGCCGTGCAGGCCGCACGGGCTGCGAATGACTCCGTTGGTAAAATCCCAGCCGTCAACGGAGGAGACGGTCAGATTTACGTGGACCAACAAAGCGCCAAAGTGCTGGACGAGGCCAAGAAAATCGCAACCAAAGCGGGCGACAGTTTCATCACGGTCGAGCGTATTCTTACGGCGTTGCTTGTCGTCAAATCGGCGGCCAAAGATGCGTTGATCAGCGCCGGGTTGACCGCGCAAAGCCTGAATACGGCCATCAACGACATCCGTAAAGGTCGCACCGCTGACAGTGCGTCGGCCGAAGACAGCTACGAGGCGCTTAAAAAATACGCCCTGGATCTAACCGAAGCCGCGCGCAACGGTAAAATTGATCCCATAATCGGGCGCGACGACGAAATCCGCCGCACGATGCAGGTTCTCAGCCGTCGTACGAAGAATAATCCGGTGCTGATCGGCGAACCGGGCGTGGGCAAAACCGCCATCGCCGAAGGGCTGGCCTTGCGGATCGTCAACGGCGATGTGCCCGAAAGTCTGGCCAATAAAACTCTGATGGCGCTGGATATGGGGGCTTTGATCGCGGGTGCAAAATATCGCGGCGAATTCGAAGAACGCCTGAAATCGGTGCTTAACGAAGTCACGCAGGCCAACGGAAAGATCATACTGTTCATTGACGAAATGCACACTTTGGTCGGGGCCGGTAATTCCGAAGGCGCGATGGACGCCGCCAATCTGATTAAACCGGCACTGGCCAGGGGTGAATTGCACTGCGTTGGCGCGACCACGCTGGATGAATACCGCAAACACGTCGAGAAAGACGCCGCATTGGCACGGCGTTTTCAGCCCGTTCTGATCAACGAGCCCAGTGTCGACGACACCATTTCGATCCTGCGGGGCATCAAAGAAAAATACGAACTCCACCACGGCATTCGGATTTCCGACAGCGCATTGGTAGCAGCGTCGACACTGGCACACCGCTATATCACCGACCGGTTCATGCCCGACAAGGCCATCGATCTGATGGACGAGGCGGCAAGCCGGCTGCGCATGGAGGTCGACAGCAAACCCGAGGCGCTTGACGCCATTGATCGCGAGTTGCTGCAAAAGCAAATTGAGGCGGAAGCCTTGAAAAAGGAATCTGACGCGGCGTCGCGCGACAGATTGGAAAAGCTTGAAATTGATCTCACGACATTGCAGGAACGATCCGCTGAAATGACCGCCGTCTGGCAAGCCGAGCGCAGCAAGCTGGCCGGTGCGCGCGAGATCAAGGAAAAGCTGGACAAGGCCCGAAGCGATTTTGAATCCGCTAAAAGAGCGGGCGATCTGGCCCGTCTTGGCGAGTTGCAATACGGGATAATGCCGGAACTGGAGAAACAGCTTGCGGCAGCCGAAAACGCCAGCAGCAATGCCACCGTCGACGAGGCCGTACGTCCTGAACATATCGCCAGAGTCGTCGAGCGCTGGACCGGCATTCCAGTCGAGAAAATGCTCGAAGGCGAACGCGAAAAACTGCTGTCGATGGAGACAACATTGGGCAACCGGGTGATCGGGCAGCAGGCCGCGATCAAAGCCGTTTCCAACGCCGTACGACGTGGGCGCGCCGGTCTGTCCGACCCAAGCCGGCCGCAGGGTTCGTTCCTGTTTCTTGGCCCCACTGGTGTGGGAAAGACCGAACTGACCAAAGCATTGGCGGCGTTTCTGTTTGACGACGATAATGCCATGGTGCGCATCGATATGTCCGAATACATGGAAAAACACGCGGTGGCCCGCCTGATTGGTGCGCCGCCCGGCTATGTCGGGTATCAGGAGGGTGGCGCACTTACCGAAGCAGTGCGTCGCCGCCCGTATCAGGTCGTGCTGTTTGACGAGGTCGAAAAAGCCCACCCCGACGTGTTTAACGTGTTGCTGCAGGTGCTTGACGACGGCGTGTTGACCGACGGTCAGGGACGCACGGTTGATTTCAAGCAAACACTGATCATTCTGACCAGCAACCTTGGTTCGCAAGCTCTTAGCCAGCTTTTACCCGACGAGGACGCCACAAACGCCAAAGCTGCGGTGATGGACGCGGTGCGCGCGCATTTCCGTCCCGAATTCATCAACCGGCTGGACGAGATCGTGCTGTTTGACCGTCTCAGCCGCGACAACATGGATGGCATCGTCGATATCCAGCTGGCGCTGCTTGGCCACCGGCTGGAAGACCGCAACATTGCACTTAACATCGATCACGCGGCTTCAAAATGGTTGGCGGATCAGGGTTATGATCCGGTGTACGGCGCGCGACCGTTAAAACGCGTGATCCAGAAATCCCTGCAGGATCCTCTGGCGGAACTGCTGCTGGCCGGAGATGTGCCAGACGGCACGAAGGTCGAGATTTCAGCAGACGGCGCGGGGTTGGTCATCAACGGCGTTGGCGCCGTCGATCACCCGCCCGACGGCGTGCCGTTGCATTGAAAACTCTATCTCCCGGGGCACAAGAACAATTGATTGTCCCGGGAATATCCGCGTAAATGACCGCATTATGCGCAACGAGACCTATCAAATCATCGGGCTGGCCGGATTCATTCTGGCGGGTCTGATTTTCGTCGCGGTCGGCGTCGAATCCGGTGATCTCCTCACGGTCATCGGCAGCGTAATCTGGACGATTTCGTGCATTGTCTGGCTGATCCCTTACGTGAAACCAAAATAGTCACGCGCGGTAAATCCGACCAAACAATGATTGACCGGATGGCGAAAACGCAACCGCCAAGCATGTAGCATCAGACGATTTTTGCCATCAGCCAAACCATAAAACCGGTCGCCCAAAACCGGATGCCCGATCGCCTGCATATGAACCCGCAATTGATGACTGCGCCCGGTTTTGGGCTGCAGCATGACCAGTGAAGATGGGGCTGATCGCCGAATGATCCGCCATTTTGTCAGACTATCTTTGCCCCTTTCCTCACAGATTTTTTGCAATGGACGGTTTGGCCAATCCGCGGCCAGCGGCAGATCAATAGCACCCGAGTAGCCAGTCACACGTCCGTGCACGCGTGCCAAATAAGTCTTGCGTACAACCCGCTTTTCAAACTGCATCGACAGATCGCGCTGCGCTGCCTTTGTGCGGGCAAAAACCATCGCACCGGAGGTATCCATATCCAGCCGGTGCACCAGTAACAGGTCGGAAAATTCGGCCAAAAGCCGCGTCAACAAACAGTCGCCAAGCGCAGGTAACCGTCCGGGCACCGACAACAACCCCGGCGGTTTGTTGGCAACGACAATGCTGTCGTCGCGATAGATAATGCGCGCCTGCACATCAGTGGGGTCGTAATCAAACGCTTTCATTGTTCGCTAAATACTCAAAATCCGCTAGACCCGCACACGCGCGGATTTCGGATCAAAAAGCGGCCGCAGCGACGCCACCGCTTTTACGCGCACCCCCGCCACATCGATTTCAAAATCCGACGCTAGTATCTGATCAACGCTTTCGCCTTTACACGGCACATACCCCATACCAACCGCCGCGCCCAACGTGTGCCCGTAGTTGCCCGAACTGAGATAACCTACGATTTCGCCGTCACGCAAGATCGGCTCGTTGTGATAAAGCAGAGGCTCGGGATCCCGTAGCAGGAATTGTAACATCCGGGCGTTCAGCCCGGATTCCTTCTTGCTTAGAACCGCGTCCCGTCCGACAAATTCCGGCTTGTCAGTCTTGACCGCAAACCCCAAACCGGCCTCCAGCACGTGATCCTCGCAGGTGATATCGTGGCCGAAATGCCGAAAGGCTTTTTCAATCCGGCAACTGTCCATCATGTGCATCCCGCACAATTTCATACCAAAATCCGCACCGGCCGCGTGCAGTGTTTCAAACACATGCCCGCACATATCAGCGGAAACATAAATTTCCCAACCCAATTCGCCCACGTAGGACACGCGGTGCACACGCGCCAGTCCCATGCCGATCTCAATCTCCCGCGCAGTGCCAAAGGGATTCGCATCGTTACCAAAATCATCTGGCGATATGGCCTGCAAAACCTCGCGGGCACGCGGCCCCATAACCGCCAGAACACCTTCACCCGCCGTAACGTCGGTGATCACGACCCGCCGGTCGCCAAGATGACGGCGCAGCCACGTCTGATCAGCCAGCCGCGTCGCTGCGGGCGTCACGACCAGATAGGCGGTTTCGCCAAGCCGCGTGACCGTCACGTCGGCCTCGATCCCGCCCTTGGTATTCAGAAACTGGGTATACACGATCTTGCCCACGGGTACTGACATATTGGCACCGCAGACATAATTCAAAAACACCTCGGCGTCGGGACCTTCGACGCGCAACTTTCCAAAAGATGACATGTCGTACATGCCGACGTTCTCGCGCACAGAGCGATGCTCTGCCGCAGAATTTTCAAACCAGTTCTGGCGCTGCCAGGAATAGCGGTACGCGCGTTCCTGTCCCTTGTTTGCAAACCAGTTGGCGCGCTCCCACCCCGCGATTTCGCCCATGACGGCGCCATGATCCAAAAGCTGCTGATGAAACGGCGTGCGCCGTACCCCCCGCGCGGTGTCTTTTTGGCGATACGGATAATGGTCTGCGTAAAGCAACCCCAGCGTTTCTTTGGATCGCTCGAATAAATAGTGCCGGTTTCCCTGAAACGGCTGCATGCGGTTGATATCCACATCGCCCAGATCAAAAGGCCGCTCGCCCGCGTCCATCCACTGCGCCAGCGCCATGCCTGCACCACCCGCCGACTGAATA
The DNA here is from genome assembly GCA_964588725.1 of uncultured Rhodobacterales bacterium. Lineage (GTDB taxonomy): Bacteria > Pseudomonadota > Alphaproteobacteria > Rhodobacterales > Rhodobacteraceae > UBA5972. The sequence goes on along the minus strand of CAZPQL010000038.1, from coordinate 2,749 downwards.
CCGATCGAATTGAACCCGGCGGCGACAAAGAAATTATCAAGCGCAGGTGCCTGCCCCAGATGATAAGCATCGTCGGGCGTAAAACTTTCCGGCCCGTTGAAAAACGTATGAATACCGGCAGTCGCCAGCAGCGGCACTCGGTTGATGGCTTTTTCCAGGATCGGTTCGAAATGGGAAAAATCCTCGGGCAGCTGGTCAAAGCAAAAATCGTCGGGAATGCCGTCCATCCCCCACGGTTTGGCCAGGGGCTCAAAGCATCCCAACAGGTATTTCCCGGCGTCTTCTTTGTAATAAGCGCATTCATCGGCCACGCGCATGACAGGTTGGCTGGTCAGACCGGGAATCGGTTCAGTCACAATATAGAAATGCTCGCACGCATGCAGTGGTACGTTGACGCCCGCCATCCTGCCGACCTCGTGCCCCCACATTCCGGCACAATTGACCACGTAATCGGCTTTGATATGTCCGGTTTCGTCACCCTGTTGCCAGTCGACCCCGCTGACGCGTATGCCGGACGTCGCAATTCCCGTGACCTTGACACCCTCAACAATCTGCGCGCCGCCACTGCGCGCGCCTTTGGCCAACGCTTGCGTGATATTGGATGGATCTCCCTGCCCGTCCAACGGCAGCCAAACGCCTGCGATGACGTCATCTGTGTTCAGATTGGGATAACGTTCTTTGACTTCGACCGGCGTGATCTCCTGCACTTCAACACCAAACGCCCGCGCCATGGCCGCAGAGCGAAATAGCTCTTCGCGCCGGTCTTCGGTCAAAGCCACGTTGATCGAGCCAACGCGCCTGAAGCCTGTGGCCACACCGGTTTCCGCCTCAAGCGTGCCATAAAGTTCCTGCGTATATTTCGCCAGCCGTGTCATGTTTGCGTTGGGGCGCAGCTGCGCGATCAACCCTGCCGCGTGCCACGTGGTGCCGCACGTCAGTTGCTTGCGCTCCAGCAGCACCACGTTTTTCCAGCCCAGTTTAGTCAGGTGGTAGGCCACCGAACAGCCGATGACGCCGCCGCCTATGATCACCGCGCGGGCATGGGTTGGGATAGACATGATGGCCTCCGATCAGGGAATAAGAACCAGTTTTCCTGGATGTGTTTTTGACTGAAAATCTTCCTGCGCCAAACGGATGTCGCGCAGCGGATAGGTTTTGGACACCAAAGGACGAACCCGCCCCTGATTAACCAGATCAACCAGTGCTGCAAATCCTTGTGCCGGTTGAAACGTGCTGCCCAAAAGAGACAGATCATTCAGGTAGACGGTGCGCAGGTCACCGGTCACCATCGGCCCGGCGATGGCACCGGAAACCGCGTAGCGCCCTCCTGGTGCAAGTGCCTGGATCAGATCGCCCCACGCCGGACCGCCAACCACATCAATGACCACATCAAAGCCGTTGGGTCTGGGCACGTCGTTGCGCGAAATGACATGATCCGCACCAGCAGCCAGCACGGCGTTCTGTTTTGGCGGGCTGGCAATTCCGGTGACCTGCGCCGCCAGAATTTTCGTGAGTTGCACACACGCCATGCCAACGCCGCCAGATGCGCCGGTGATCAGAACATGATCATTTTTGCCAACACCCGCCCGCCGCAGCAGGCCCATGGCGGTGCCGTAGGCGCAGGGTATCGCCGCCATTTCCACGTCACTAAGTGGGGCTGCGGAAACATCATAAAGGTGTTTGGCCGGAACCACACAAAACTGTGCGAACGCGCCGTCATATTCCGAACCAATGACCGCGTATTTACGCGGGTTGTCAGGGGTCGGCTCGGGCTGAACATTGGCGCAGATTACCCGCATGCCAAGCTCGACATTGGCAACATCAGGACCCAAACCAACGATTTTACCACACAAATCACCCCCTTGAACCAATGGGAACGGCAGAGCGCCACCCCAGCCGCCGTCGGCGATATCACCGGTTGGTGTGGTGTCGGTTGATGTGGTCACGTCTTTTGCGTACCAGCCAAGGCGGGTGTTGATGTCAGTATTGTTGACGCCTGCGGCCAGCACTTTGATCAGCGCCTGACCCCTGCCTGCCACCGGCACTGGAATTTTTTCATTCCACACAAGTTGGTCCAGATCGCCGTGGGCCAACAGTTGCACGCCGTGCATATATTTTTGTGCCGCCACCTGCCCGCCCTCAATCCATAGCCGCGATTTTGGCTTGCCACGATTTGCGCAGATCGGCCTCCTTACAGCCGGTTTCGTAAATCGGGCTGGTCAGCGGTCGCACCTCGGCCACCGGGATTTTGACGATCAGGTTGATCTCGTCGCAAAGATCGCCCCAAAGGGTTCTGAAGTCCGGCATCAGGGCGCTAAATTCAACGGTGTTCTTTTCCACAAATTCGGCCCGGCCGCGGATACGCACGCCTTTGCGCGACAGAACGTCGATGAAATTGATTTCGGTTTGTGGGTTTTTGCGCAGGTTGGCCACGGTTTGCGGCGAGCGCATTTCGCCAAAGGCGATGGTTCCATCGTCAACCACAATAAACGTACCCTTGGGTGACACATTCGGGCGGCCACCCTCATCACAGGTGGCGACAAACCCCAGCCGCCAGGTTTTGATCATTTCAATGGCTTTATCTGGCAGTCTCATATCTGCCTCCCCAACCTTCGGGCAATCTCGGCAATATGGGCGGGGCCGACTTCGCAGCATCCGCCGACAATTTTCGCACCCGCGTCCACCCAGCCCAGGGCGAAATCGGCGTAAGCGTCCGGCGTCAGGTCTTGGCGGACCTGCAAGCCGTCCA
>CAZPQL010000037.1:0-30936 GCA_964588725.1 uncultured Rhodobacterales bacterium | reverse complement strand
TCGAGGGCGACCGGCGCGCCATTGACGACGCGATCGTGCGGGTCAGGCGGCAATTGGCCAAAGTGGTGAAAACGCGCAGTCTGCACCGCGCCGCCCGCCAGAAAGTGCCGTTTCCGATTGTGGCGCTGATCGGCTATACCAATGCCGGCAAATCCACATTGTTCAACCGACTGACCGGCGCGTCCGTCGTGGCGCAGGATCAGTTGTTTGCCACGCTTGATCCCACCATGCGCGCCGTGACACTGCCGGGCGGTCGTCAGGTCATCCTTTCAGACACGGTGGGATTTATTTCGGATTTGCCGACGTCGCTGGTGGCCGCATTTCGCGCCACGCTGGAAGAGGTGTTGGGGGCAGACTTAATCCTGCACGTCCGCGACATCGGGCATCCCGAAACCGAAGCCCAGGCACGCGACGTACAGGAAATCCTGACAGAACTCGGGGTTGGCGCAGCCGCTTTTGAGCGCATGATTGAAGTGTGGAACAAAATCGACAGCGTCCAGGCAGAGCGCCGCGAAACACTGCATACCATCGTTGCCCGCCAGCCCAAAGTGCGCGCGACCTCGGCGCTGACCGGACAGGGGTTGGAATCGCTTTGCGCAGCGATTGATGCGGCGCTGCAGGAACCCACCAGCACGCAGAAGCTGGCGCTTGATTTTGCCGAAGGTCAGAAACGCGCATGGCTGTTTGCCCAGAACGTGGTGAACAGCGAGACGCAGACAGAAGTGGGATTTGACCTGTCGGTGACCTGGACACGAAAACAACAAAGGCGTTTTGAAAAACTGTAGTTATTGTTTTTTGGGCGTCAGATGCGCAATTCCCAGCGAAGCCGCCCGTGCCAAGTCCAGATCAAGCGACATGGGAATATAATCGCCGCGCCTCCACAATTGCGCCAGATCGTCATAGTGGGGCGACAAGGGGTGACCGCTTTGACCGGTGGCCGCGACAAAAACAGAGCTGTCCGGATCGGCGAAATCATAAACACCCCGATAGCCCGCGCCGTGCACATTGGCATAAGGTGCTTCTCCGGTGCCGCGGGTGGCCCCGCGCATCAGCGTATTGTCGCCCCCCGATGTTGATTGCCTGATATTGACGAACCACGATAACAGCGGAATGCGCCCCAGCGCCTGATGGTCCTGGCGGGCCTGATGTGCGTCGCCCCAGCGCAGGTTTTTCAGTCGGCTGCCATAAGTCTGGGTCAGCTCGACCAAGGCATCGTCAAGCGCGCTGCGCGCCATGTCGCCGCAATTTTCTTTTTTGGTCGATTGCACCACGTCACACCATATCGCGGCGCCTTTTACGTCTCGAAACACACGTTCGATAAACACCGGGTCGGCGTGGGTGAATTCGCGCACCAGCGGTCCCAGTTCATCAGCGGTCAGACGGCGTTGTAAGTGTCGCAACCACGCGGCGTATATCAGCGGTTCGGCGATGTGCTCGTTCATTTCGCCGTTCCAGTTGGACAACAGATCAAGCGCTGTTTTGCGGCGTTTGGCGCGCGAATCACGTCCCTCGGCATCTCCGGAGAACCACAGGTCGCGGGCAATCAGCGGCAACAACGCCCGCGCCGTGAACGAAACCTGATCGAGCTGCGCTTCGATAAAGCTTTCGCGGCTGTGTACTTTGCGCGCCTGCAGCAGCTTTTTCAGACGTTCGATTCGCTGCGTGTCGCCCCAGAGATAGCTGATATGGTCGGGAAACGGACGGTCGACGGTTTTGTTGTTGGTGTTGGCAATCAGGCCGCCAAGTGGATCGATGATGCGCGGGTTGGCGCCGTATGGCCGCGTGCCCCGCCAACGGTTTTGCGGCTGCCATCCTGCCGTGGGCATTCGTCCCAGTGTTTGGTGGGCAGGGTCGCGATCCGGCACTTTTCCCAGCAGTTGATAGGCAACGGTTTGGGTATCAGCGAGAATCAGGTTCACCGATGGCGCGGTGTACAACGCACCGGCGTCAATCGCCTGTGTGACCGATTTTGCGCGCATCAGACGCAGCATGGCGGTCATCGAACGGTCTTGCGGGTCAAGCGCCGTCCACGCAAGTGTGGTGACGTGATTCTTCGGGGTAACCGCGCCAAGATTATAGTGCTGTGGTGGAATCACCGGTCCATTGTCGCTCCAGCGCAGAACCCTGTTCTGATCGGGTGCTCCTTTGATGCGAATGGTGATGTCGCGTCGCTTGAACGGCTTGTAGCCGTCAGGCGTCAGGTATTCCGCCGGGTTCTCCGGGTTGAGCCGTTCGATATAGATGTCCTGATCATCCAGATAAGACGCTGTCACGCCCCAACCCAAACTGGCGCTGCGACCGGTAAGCACCGCGGGCATCCCGGGTATGGTGCCGCCTATGATTCCCCCGTCCTGAAATTCCAGCCGTGCGAGCATCCAAATGCCCGGCGCACTGAGCGCCAGATGCGGATCACTGGCCAGCAGGCTGCCCGCCAGCGCTGTGCGTTTGGGCGCGGCCGCCCAGGCATTGGATGCTCCGGCCAGACCGCGTCGTGCAACGGGATCAAGAAAACGATCGTTTGCGGTTGTATTTGCGGTGAATCGGGGCACGCCCGGGAACAGCGCCGCAAACTGCGGCACCGCCGTCAATCCCGGCCCGGGCGCGTCGGGCAGGATATCTTTCAGCCGGTCATTGTCCACCAGAAGCGACGTGCGCGCGCGCAATACTTCGGCGCTGAGATGTGCGCTCAGACGCAGGGACATAAGCCGCAAAATCGCCAGACTGTCGGCGGGCTGCCACGCCTGGATTGACTTTGAAAACAGAAAAAATTCCGGTGCGCCTCGGCCCAGCGCTTCGTCGTTGACGACTTTCAACCACGCGTTGACCCCGGCGGCATAGGCAGTCAGCGCTTCCACCGTGGCCGCGTCCTGAAATTTCAGCGATTCCTCAGCGAGGCGCTGAAAATCGAACCGGCGCAGCAGATCGTCGATTTCAATGGTTTCCGGCCCGAATAGTTCCGAAAGACGTCCCTGAGCCGTGCGCCGCAGCAACGTCATCTGCCACAGACGGTCCTGCGCATGGGCAAACCCCAGCCCGAAATAGATATCCGCGTCATTTTCGCCGACGATGTGGGGCACGCTGTAGGTATCGCGAATGATTTCGACAGGGCCCTGTAGTCCCGCCACCACATGATCGCGCCCGTAATCGGGCAGTGAGCGGGTCGCCAGATAATACACCATGGCAACAGCCAGCGCTGTAAACAACGACAGTCCGATAAAAATACGCAAGAGCCAGCGAAAGATGCGTGCCATAGTTCGATCCGAGTTGACGGCGACTCATTAGCAGGCCAGTAAGTTGGGCACAAATATTCTTATCACAAAATCCGGGATTGACGCATGGCAAAAACAGCATTCATCGGTTTGGGTGTAATGGGGTATCCCATGGCCGGACATTTGGCCGCAGCAGGTCACGACGTGGTGGTCTATAATCGGACAGAAGCCAAATCTGCGGACTGGGTAAGGACGCACGGCGGAGCCAGCGCGCCGACACCCGCCAAAGCCGCCGCAGGCGCGGAGTTTGTGTTCTGTTGCGTCGGCAACGACGACGATCTGCGTGCGGTGACTTTGGGCGAGTCCGGGGCCTTTTCCGGAACCGGTCGCGACGCGGTATTTGTCGACCACACCACGGTATCCGCCAAAGTCACCCGCGAGCTATCAGAAATAGCCCGCGAAAAGGGGTTTGCCTTTGTCGACGCGCCAGTGTCGGGCGGTGAGGCGGGCGCGCAAAACGGCGCGCTTTCGGTCATGTGTGGCGGCGACCAAACCGCCTATGACAGGGCCGAACCCATCATAGACGCCTATGCCAAAGCCTGCCGTCGTCTGGGTGACAGCGGCGCCGGGCAGCTGACCAAAATGGTCAACCAGATTTGTATTGCCGGGCTGGTTCAGGGGTTGAGCGAAGGGCTGCATTTTGCCCAACAAGCCGGGCTTGACGGGCGCGCGGTGGTCGACGTGATCGCCCATGGCGCTGCGGGGTCGTGGCAAATGTCAAACCGGTTCGACACCATGCTTGACGACAATTTTGATTTGGGATTCGCCGTGGACTGGATGCGCAAGGACATGGGCATTTGTCTTGATGAGGCCAAATCGAACGGCGCGAAACTACCGGTCACCGCGCTGGTGGACCAGTTTTACGCTGACGTGCAGTCCATGGGCGGCGGACGCTGGGATACGTCCAGCCTGATCCGCCGTCTCAGCAGGACGTGACGTGGCGTTCTGGGTGGCCGGTCACCGGATGATGCGCGAATATTTCGTGCCCTCAAGCGTTGCACCCACAATCAGACCGGCGCGCCCATAAATCGCAGCCACGACCGGCGAACGCAGGGTGGTGGTTTCTACGCCCAGTGTATCGCCCTGATCGCGGAACACGTATTCGGCATCCGCCCCGACAGCCCAGCCGTTTGAGCCGCGAAAATCGGCCAGCGATTCCTGAGTCATGAAAAACAGCGTGTGCGCGTATTGTTGCGCGCCGACCTGTAATCCCCAGGACGCCTGCGCCGTGGAGTAGTAATCGACCGGTGCACCACCGATCATCAGAACGCCTTCGCCGTAGGCTGCACCAAGGCCAAACCCGGCTTTGGTGACACTGGGCATCACAAGCATACCCGCCGCTTTATCGGCCAGGTCACGCGAACCCGGAATTTCCTGAAACATCTGGTTCAGGGCCAGATCCACGCGGTAGTCTATCCGGGCACCGGCAGAGTTGCCGATCCCGTTTGCACAGGCCGCCGTCGCTGATAATCCAGCCAACAACATCCCGCGTCGGGTCCAATTTTTCATGGGATTTGTCCTCAATACTGCTTTATGCGGTCTTTTTTGCCGCATCGTGTCGACAACATAGCGGAATTAGATCGCATTGTCACGGGTTTAGACACAATCAGCGAAACCTTGCCGTGTGTTGATTTCCTTGTTAGGGCAGGGCGGCAATCTATGACACAGGCGCAAATAATCATGGCCCGACCCCCCTATGTGGTGATGTGCATGAAATGGGGAACGCTGTACGGTCCCGACTACGTCAATGTGCTGTTTCGCGCCACCAAGGCCCACCTGAAAACGCCGTTTCGATTTGTCTGTCTGACCGACGACAGCGCCGGTTTTGATGCAGGAGTCGAATCCTTTCCCATCCCCGATATGGGGCTGGAGGCCGGCAATTTTGCGTTTGGCGGCTGGCCCAAGCTCAGCGTGTTCAAGAGCGGTCTTTACGGTCTGACCGGACGCTGCCTGTTTATCGATCTGGATTCGATCATTTGCGGCGATCTGGAGCCGATGCTGCGCATGGACGGCGGCATCCGCGTCATTCGGGAATGGCCACGTTTTGCCGATTATTTTCGCAAACGCCAGGTCAACGGGGCCACAGGCGTTTTCACGTTTGAGTTGGGTACACAGGAACATCTATTTGACCGCTTTATGCAGCAACCCATTGAATACACGAAAATGTTTCGCTCTGAGCAACGTTTTGTCACGGCCTACAGCGACGATATGAAGTTCTGGCCTGCGGATCACGTCATTTCGTTCAAACGCCATTTGCTTGCGCCGCCGCTGATTAACAGGTTCAAACCGCCCAAGACGCCCCCCGCCGCCACAAAAATAGTCGCCTTCCACGGCACGCCGCGCCCGATAGACGTGGTGCCCGACAGAAATCAAGTCTGGGGATCGCGCCTGCGTCACGGCAAAGGCGCGGTGCCGTTCGTGCGCGATTATTGGTTGGGGTTCGGGGGTGCCGACCCCAAAATCTAACGCAAAAGCCGCGCCGCGCGGGGGGCAAAATAGGTCAGGATGCCGTCACAGCCCGCGCGTTTGAACGCCATCAGGCTTTCCATCATTGCCAAGTCACCGTCGATCCAGCCTCTGTCAGCGGCCCCCTGAAGCATCGCGTATTCACCCGACACCTGATAGGCAAACGTGGGCACGCCGAACTGTGCTTTGACTCGTCGGCAGATATCCAGATACGGCATGCCCGGCTTGACCATGACCATATCGGCCCCTTCGGAAATATCACGGGCCACTTCACGCAGCGCTTCGTCCGTGTTGCCCGGATCCATCTGGTAGGTCTTTTTGTCGCCCTGCAAGGCCCCCGTGGCCCCAACGGCATCGCGGAATGGTCCGTAAAACGCCGAGGCGTATTTAGCTGCATAAGACATGATCAAAGTGTCTTTGTGACCGTTGGATTCCAGTGCGTCCCGCATCACGGCGACACGTCCGTCCATCATGTCCGACGGCCCCAGAATATCGGCACCCGCGTCTGCCTGCGCCAGCGACTGTTTGACCAGAACATCCAAAGTTTCGTCGTTCAGAACCACACCGTCGCGCACCAGCCCGTCGTGCCCGTCGGCGTTATACGGGTCAAGCGCCACGTCGAGCATGATCGCAAGGTCGGGAAACTCCGCTTTGATTGCGCGGGTCGCGCGGTTGACCAGATTATCAGGATTGAACGATTCCGCGCAATCAGACGTTTTCAGCGCGGCGTCGGTATAGGGAAACAGGGCCATAACCGGAATGCCCAAATCAACGGCCTCGGCGGCTTTGACCAGCAACCGGTCCACCGAAACGCGCGCGACACCGGGCATCGAGGCCACGGGTTCGGCCACGTCAACACCGTCGCGCACGAACACCGGCCAGATCAGGTCAGCCGCAGACAGCGTGTTCTCGGACACCAGCCTGCGCAGTGCCGGCGTACGTCGCAGTCGGCGCGAACGCGCGCGCGGATAAGGGGCAAAATTCGGGTCCATACCGGTCCTTTTATTCAATAACGCGCTGAATGCCCAGATTCCGGCGATTTAACAAGGAAAAACCATATTTCAGGCTGGAATTATCCAAGTTTTTGGCTAGGGTGCGAAAAAAATCAAGAACATTTAAGGCCCGGCTTTGGACTTGTACACAGGCGTTCTGGAAGTCATCGACATGCGCTCTTTTACCTCGATTTGGTATTGGATCGTAATTGCCGTGGTCTGGTCCACGACCAGCCACTGGATTTTGGGTGTGCCCTACGACATGGTCACACGCGCCAAAAAGAACGAAGGACAGGCGCAGCAGGATCTGGAACAATTGATCACGATAAACTGCAACCGTGTCCTGAATATAATGAACGTGGCCGGTGCCTGGGTTGTCGGGTTTTCGACGTTTTTCATTACTGTGCTGGCGGTTCTGGGGTTTTGGTACGACATCGAAATATCGCAGGCGGTTTTTCTGATCGTGGCACCGCTTAGTCTGGTGGCGATGCAGTCCGTTGGCGCGGCGCGCCGGTTGCGCACCACCGCGCCCACAGGCATTGACTTGCGCAGGAAACTCATGCGGCAGCGTCTTTTTCATCAGCTGATCGGCATGATTTCAATATTCGTGACCGCTTTTTGGGGTATGTGGCACAACCTGGGCGCAACGGTGCTGTGATAACGGCGACCCGAAAGACCTGAACATGGCGGTATCCTACTCGATGCTCAGCGGCGTGCCCGAAGGGTTCGACGCGCAATTGTTGGCCCGGGCCGTTATCGGCGGTGGCGGTCCGGCAATCCATGTGGCCCGCGACGATGCCCGCCTTGACGACACGCGCGCGGCATTGCGGTTTTTTGCACCCGACTTACCGGCCTTCATTTTTCCGGCGTGGGACTGTCTGCCGTTTGACCGCATTTCCCCCAACACCGACGTGTCGGCGGCGCGCATGGCGACATTGGCCACTTTGGCTGCGGGGTTCGAGCGCCCGTTTGTGCTGCTCACGACCCTAAACGCCGTGACGCAGTATGTTCCCCCCAAAGCCACTCTGCGGGACGCCGTATTCACGGCCACCATCGGCAACCAGCTGGATGAAACCGCGCTGCGGTCTTTTCTGGCGCATATGGGGTTTGTACAGGCTCCGACGGTGCTGGAACCGGGTGATTATGCGATCCGTGGCGGATTGATCGACCTTTATCCGCCGGGCGACAGTGGCCCGATCCGGCTGGACCTGTTTGGCGACGTTCTGGAGGGCGCGCGGCGGTTTGATCCGCAAACACAGCGCACGATCGAACGCCTTGACCACGTCGCATTGGCCCCGGTGTCCGAGGTGATACTGGACGCGCCGTCGATTGCGCGTTTTCGCAGCGCCTACCGCCACGAATTTGGCGCACCGCGCCCCGATGACCCGCTCTATGCTGCCGTATCCGCAGGACGCAAACATCAGGGTGTCGAACACTGGGCCCCGTTTTTTCACGCGCGAATGGACAGCATTTTTGATTATTTGCCCGACGCTCCGGTCTATTTCGACGATCAGATCGCGGCGGCGCATGACGCACGCTGGAGCACGATAACAGAACAATACCGCAACCGCGCGCAGGCGCTAAGTGCGCGCAATAAGCTTGATCAGGTCTACCATCCGTGCCCGCCCGAAATGTTGTACCTTGACGCACCGGCTCTGGCCAAGGTTATCAAAAAGCACGACCAACACCATCTGCGCGCTTTGCCACAACCGGTCGGGTTGAATGTGCGCGACGCAGGGGGGCGGTCGGGGCGCAATTTCGCGCCCGAGCGTCAGGCACCGGCCATCAGCCTGTTTGGTGCACTGGCCGATCATATGAACGCTAAACGGGCCGACACGCCGGTTGTCGTTGCTTCGTATTCCAAAGGCGCACGCGAACGTCTTGGTGGTCTGTTGGCTGATGGCGGGCTGGAAGGGGCGGTTGATATCGGCTGTTTCGGCGACATTCCGCGCGGTGCCAAAGGCGTGTATCTGACGGTTTGGGCGCTGGATCAGGGGTTTGAAACTTCTGATCTGACGGTGATTTCCGAACAGGACGTACTGGGTGAACGGCTTATCCGCACCGCAAAAAAACGGCGTCGTGCCAAGGATTTTTTAACTGAGGCCACCGCGCTTAGCCCCGGTGATCTGGTGGTGCACCTGGACCACGGGATCGGACGGTACACGGGGCTTGAAACCATCACGGCGGCGGGCGCGCCACACGAATGTATTGCGCTGAGCTACGCGGACAACGACCGGCTGTATCTACCGGTTGAAAACATAGAACTGTTATCGCGCTACGGTCACGACGAGGGCCTGTTGGACCGGCTTGGCAGCGGCGCCTGGCAGGCCAAGAAAGCAAAGCTCAAAAAACGCATCCGCGATATGGCCGACAGGTTGATCCGGGTGGCGGCAGAGCGGGCACTGCGCCGCGCGCCGATCCTGTCGCCACGCGACGGCGCGACCGACTCCTTTGCCGCGCGCTTTCCCTATTCCGAAACCGACGACCAGCTGCACGCCATCGAAGATTCGCTCAGCGATTTGGCGTCGGGGCGGCCCATGGACCGGCTGATTTGCGGTGACGTGGGGTTTGGCAAGACCGAGGTCGCGTTGCGCGCCGCTTATGTGGCGGCTATGGCGGGCGTACAGGTGGCGCTGGTGGCCCCGACCACCTTATTGGCGCGCCAGCATTTCCTCGGTTTTCAGGCGCGGTTTCACGGCCTGCCGGTCACGGTACGGCCTCTGTCGCGATTTGTTTCTCCGGGTGATGCCGCACTGACCCGCGACGGGCTGGCCAAGGGTTCGGTCGATATCGTGATCGGCACCCATGCGGTGTTGGCCAAAAAAATACGTTTCCACAATCTGGGACTGCTGGTCATCGATGAGGAACAGAAATTCGGTGTCGGCCACAAAGAGCGGCTGAAACAGCTGCGCAGCGACATTCACGTGTTGACGCTGACGGCGACGCCAATTCCGCGCACGTTACAGATGTCACTGTCGGGCGTACGTGATTTGTCGATCATCGGCACGCCGCCGGTGGACCGTCTGTCGATCCGTACCTATGTGTCAGAATTTGACGCAATCACGATCCGCGAGGCGCTGTTGCGCGAACATTATCGTGGTGGCCAAAGCTTTTACGTGGTGCCGCGCATATCCGATCTGGGTGAGATCGAGGAATTTCTGGCCGATCAACTGCCCGAGCTGACGACCGTTGTCGCGCATGGCCAGATGGCGGCGGGCGAGCTTGACCGGCGGATGAACGATTTCTACGATGGTAAATACGACGTGCTGTTGGCGACGACCATCGTGGAAAGCGGTCTGGATATCCCCACGGCCAACACCATGATCATTCATCGCGCCGATATGTTTGGTCTGGCACAGCTTTACCAGATCAGGGGGCGGGTCGGGCGTTCCAAGACCCGCGCCTATGCCTATCTGACCACCAAACCCCGTGTCAGGTTGACAGGTGCAGCAGCCAAGCGGCTAAGGGTGCTGGGAACGCTCGATTCCCTGGGGGCGGGCTTTACACTGGCTTCGCAGGACCTGGATATTCGCGGGGCAGGCAACCTGTTGGGCGATCAACAATCGGGCCAGGTGCGCGAAGTGGGCTACGAGCTTTATCAGTCCATGTTGGAAGAGGCGATTGCCAATATGAAGGCGGGTGCGCTTCAAGGGTTGTCGGACGCCGATGAGACATGGGCGCCGGTGATAAATCTGGGCGTGCCTGTATTGATTCCGGAAAAATTTGTCCCCGATCTGGATGTGCGGCTGGGTTTGTACCGGCGCCTGTCGTCGCTGCATACCAAGGTCGAACTGGAAGGCTTTGCCGCCGAGCTGATTGACCGGTTCGGCAAGTTGCCGCGCGAAGTGAACACATTGCTCAACATCGTGCGCGTCAAATCGCTGTGCAAGCGCGCCGGAATTGCCCAGCTTGACGGCGGGCCAAAGGGTGCGACGATCCGGTTTCACAACGACAAGTTCGCCAATCCTGCGGGGCTGGTGGCGTTTCTGGAGGATCAGAAAGGTCTGGCCAAAATCCGCGACAACAAGGTCGTGGTGCGGCGCAGTTGGCCGACCGGCAACGCGCGGGTCAAAGGCGCGTTTGCCATAGCGCAGGATCTGGCCAAGCTTGCCAAAGTGTGAGCGCCGGTCGGCCCAAAGGGCGGCTTTCGCCAAAAGCCTGACCTGCGGTCGGCGTTGTGTTGCGCCGTGCTCATTTCCCGCCGGCGCGAAACGAGCCTGCGCGGCGCGCGCGGATATTTCCACCAATTGAAGAAAATCGCCCCTTAGTACGGGTTACGGAGCGTGCGGCGTGGCGCGCGATATCAGCAAAAACGCCAGCGCTGCGGTGGCACATGACCCAAGTACGAGCGGCAGAACCGTGCCGTTGAAGGCCAGTCCGATGGGCACGGCAAATACCATGGCAAAAACCGTCGCCGTCGCCCCGACGATCGCCGACGCCATGCCCGCGATGTGGCCCATGGGCTCCATCGCCAGCGCGTTCAGATTGCCAAACGTCAGTCCGGCCGAGAAAAAACCGGCGACCGACCAGAGCAGGAACAGGGGAAACATGTCTTGCGGTGGCACCGGTGCGACATAAAAAATGATCGCCACCGTTGCCGACAGGATCGCCAGTGTCCCAAAAGAAAACCGCGCGATCCTTTGCATGCCAAGCCGCACAACCAGTGCCGCGTTCACAAAGCCTGCACTGCCAGAAATCAGCGCGATTGCGGCGAAATAGGCGGGGAAGCTTTCACCGCGCTGAAAGACCTGCGCAAACACCTGTTGCGCCGACGACAGATACGCAAACAATGCGCCTAACCCCAAAGACAGAACCGCGGTGTAGGTCATCGTGGAACGGGTGCTCAGCACCTCGGTTAAAGCCGCAAAATAGCTGCGCAGATTTAGCGCTCGGCGCTGTTCGGGCGGGTGGGTTTCCCCCTGGCGCAGCCACAACCACGTCAGGCCAATCAGAGAGAACAGAATGAACGCCACATAAATCGCGCGCCACCCAAACGCTGTGGCAATCACTTGCCCGACGGCAGGGGCCACCGCAGGGACCAGAACGAATATTGCCATGGCGATCGACATCACCCGTGCCATCATCCGGCCCGCGAACAGATCACGCACCATCGCCAGAGTCACAGTACGCGGCGCGGAAATTCCCAACCCCTGAATAAAACGCGCCAGCAACATCGTGGACAAACTGTCGGCGATATAGGCCCAGAGACAGGCAACGATAAACAGCGCGATCCCCCCGGCAATGACCGGTTTGCGGCCAAGCGTGTCCGACAGGGGGCCGGAAAACAACTGCCCGACACCGGTGCCCAGCACAAAACTGGACAGAACAAGCTGTGCACGGTTGGCGTCGCTCAGGTTAAGGTCGCGGGCAATGTCGGGAAAGGCCGGCAGCATCGCGTCGGTGCCAAAGGCGATCAGCGAGAACAGGATCGCGATGAGAGCGACAAATTCGGCAAAGGGCAGGCTGGGCTTGCTCACGAAGCGTCGGTGTTTTCATCGGCGTTGACGCGGGCGATTTCGCCAATCACCTTGCCCCACAAATCACTGGGCTGCGCGCCGGTCAGAACATAATATTCACCCACCACAAAGGTTGGCACGCCGCGCACGCCCTGCGCACGGGCGTGTTTGTCGCGTGCTTTGATCCCGTCGGTGTCCACATCGCTGCCCAGCATCTTGGCGATCACCGGGCCTTCCAGCCCCGCTTGGTCGGCGATATCGACCAGCACATTTATGTCAGAAATATCGTGTCCCTTTATGAAATATGCGTCAAACAATGCATCGACCACTGCGCCCTGCGCCTGGTACAATCCCGCCCAATGGATTAAGCGGTGCGCGTTCAAAGTGGACGGTGTGCGCTTAATGCCCTCTATGTTGATTGTCAGCCCTTCATCTGTCGCGGCTTTGACAATCTGACTGTAAACATCGACCGCACCCTTTTGGCCCCCGAATTTCGCTTCAAGATATTCACGCCGGTCCATGCCCGCGGCGGGCATTTCCGGGTTGAGTTGAAAAGGGTGCCATTCGATTTCAAAATCGTTCTCGGGGTGGGCTTTCATAGCCTTGTCGAGCTTGGTTTTGCCGATATAGCACCACGGGCAGATCGGGTCGGAAATAATGTCAAGTTTGGTCATGGGGCACCAGAGATTGGAGCGCGCGGCGGCGCAATTTACCGTTGCTGCCTGTTGGCAGCGAGTCAAGGCGCACAAACATTCGCGGGCATTTATAGGCTGCCAGCGACGCGGCGCAATGGGAACGCAAGCCGTCAACGTTTAGCGGGGATTTGGACAGATAGAAAGCCACGATAATGTGCGCGTCGGTTTTCACCTCATGGGACGTGACCGCGCAGGTGATTATGTCGGGGTGTGCCGCCAGCACCGTTTCGACTTCCACGGGGGACACGCGGAAACCGCCCGCATTCATCATATCGTCGTTGCGCCCCAAAAAGGTCACCGATCCGTTTGGAGCCATGCGCACCAAGTCACCGGTGAGAAACCATTCGCCGTCTACAGCAGACGGGCCATTGGCGTATCCGCGCATCAGCCCGGGGTCTGTGGTTGCGACAGCCAGAATACCGGGTTTCCCCAGCGGCACAGGCAGGTTGCTGATCGGGTCTAGTACAGCCACACGCCGACCTTTTTGCGGCGTCCCGACCGCGCCTTCGTCTGTTTGGCGGCTGGGCGATGACGACAGAAAGGTCGAGACTTCGCTCATCCCCATGGCCTCGTACACCGGTCGCCCGCTGCGCGCCTGCCACATCGCGCGCAACTGCGGCGACAGTTTTTCACCGGCGCTCAGGGTGTGGCGCAGACCTTTCACATTCAAATCTGAATTGCCCGCCAGCAATTGGCGCAGCACGCCGGGTGTGGCGGCAAAAATGGTGGCGTTGCCCGCGCGCAGCAAACCCGCCAATTCCCCGCGTCTGACTGTGCCCGCCGAAATAATCGCTGTCGCTCCGACGGTCCACGGATCCATCAATCCTGTTCCAAGCGTATAGGTCCAATTGAACGCGCCTGAATGCAACAGGCGGTCGGTGTCGCGCATATCGTACCAGTCCGCAAACATCATCTGCCGCGCCCAAATCGCGCGGTGCGCGTGTTCGACGGCGTGCGGTTTGCCGGATGTACCGGAACTGTAGACGATATAGGCAGCGCGGTTTGGATCCCCGGGAACGAACGGGTCGGGCGCATGATCGCGCAAGGCGCGCAGGTCGCAGAGCATGTCAATATTGGAGGCAAATCCGGTCGGCAGCGACAGCCCGCCGCCCACGCAGATCAGAGACGGCGACAAATCATCAACAATTGCGCTTAGCTCGGGCGCGGTCAGCTGGGACGACGTGGCTACGGGCACGAATCCTGCGGCGATCGCGCCCAGAAACACGATCGGAAAATCAACCGTATTGCCGATTCGCAGGATTATGCGGTCACCCGATTTCAATCCTTGCGCGCGCAGACCCGCCGCAGCTGACTGAACAGCCACGCGCAAATCGGTGAACGAAAAAATTTCGCGTGACTCCGGGCCGATAATTTCCAACGCCGTTTTGTCCGGTACCACCTGCGCTTGCCGCAAAACATGGGCCGCCATGTTAAAGGGTGCAGGGCAGGCGGGGCAGGTGCCGTCCTGATACACAGAAAGCTTGGTCATAGGGAGGAGGCCGGGTTGGTCGCGCTAAACTGTTTGAACAATGGAACAAAAAAAACGCCCTCACAAGGAGGGCGTTAAGTTATTGAGGCAGGTTTCATACAGGCAAGAAACCTATCGAGCAGTAAGGACGTTATACAAAAAGTTAAGACGGGTTCCAAGTTAAAATTGAAATTTTTGTGCACTGTCAGTAGGCTAGGGGACAATATTCACCACAGTAGACAAGTTTGTTGCGCATATGACACGAAGATATTTCAGGTTATTTCAATATTTATGCCTTGGCGTGTTGATCATTGCTGGTGCCGGATTTGCCGCTGAAACGCCAAGGCATGCCATAGCTATGTATGGTGACCCCGCCTTACCACATGATTTTGTGTCTCTGCCCTATGCAAACCCCGATGCGCCACAGGGGGGGCGAATCACATTTGGCGAGAAAGGTGGTTTTGACAGTTTTAATCCCTACATCCTGAAGGGCCGCGCGCCGTGGGGGGTGCGGGCGCATGTTTACGAGACTTTGATGGGGCGAAATTGGGACGAACCGTTCTCGCTTTACGGTCTGTTGGCCGAATCGATTGCAACCGGCCCGAATCGCGAATGGGTCGAATTTACGCTGCGCCCCGAAGCGGCGTTTTCCGACGGATCACCTGTCACCGTAGAGGACGTGATCTGGTCGTTTGAAACTTTGGCCGAAAAAGGTGTACCACGATATCAGAATTCGTGGGCCAAAGTCGCCAAATCGGAAAAAACCGGTCCGCGTTCGGTGCGCTTTACTTTTAACGCGGTCGACCGCGAGCTACCCCTGATTATCGGATTGCGCCCTGTGTTGCAGAAATCCAGCTGGGACGGGCGTGATTTTGAGAACAGCTCGCTCGATGTCCCCATCGGCAGCGGCCCGTATGTTTTGGATGATTTCGAAACCAACCGCTTTGTGCAGTTCCGGCGCAATCCGGATTACTGGGGCAACGATCTGGCGTTCAATCGTGGGCGACACAATATCGCGCTGATCAGGTACGAATATTTCACCGACGCCTCGGTGGTGTTCGAGGCCTTTGTCGCCGGTGCCTTGTCCGTCTACCGCGAAGGCAACGCGCAAAAATGGCAGGACCGCTATGATTTTCCGGCGGTGCAATCGGGCAAAGTGGTCAAATCCGAAATCCCCAACGGGCGGCCATCGGGGATGAAGGGTTTCGTGTTCAACACGCGGCGCGAACTGTTCAAGGACTGGCGCGTGCGCGAGGCACTGATCTATGCGTTCAACTTTGAATTTATCAATTCGGTGATCAACAAGGGGCGGTTGCCGCGCGCCCAGAGTTTTTTCTTCAATTCCGAACTTGGTATGCGCGAAGGCCCTGCATCCGGCAAGGTCAGGGCCTTGCTGGCACCTTTTGTCGACACCCTTTTGCCCGGAGCACTGGATGGTTACGCTTTGCCGCGTTCAGCCGGTGACCAGCGCAACCGCCGCAATTTGCGCCGTGCCACAGCGCTTTTGGCTGAAGCAGGGTGGAAGATCGAAAACGGTATACTGCGCAACGCACAGGGCAAGGCGTTCAGCTTTGAAATCATGCTGCGATCCGCCGCCAACGAAGCGATTGCAAATATTTACAGTGACGCGCTGAAACGTCTGGGCATATCTGTGACTCTCAAAACCGTTGACAGCGCCCAGCATAAAGCGCGGCGTGACAGCTATGACTTTGATATGATGGTAAACTTCTGGAGCCTTTCGCTATCACCGGGCAACGAGCAAACGCTGTATTGGGGTGCCCGTGGCGTGGAAAACACCGGAACGCGTAACTACATGGGCATGGACGCTCCTGCGGCGGATGCGATGATCAGGGCTATTTTGACGTCGAAAAGCCGCGACGATTTTGTTGCTGCCACACGGGCGCTGGACCGGGTTTTGATATCGGGGCGCTATGTCATCCCGCTGTGGTTTTCCAAAACCTCGCGTCTGGCGCATAAATCTGAATTACATTTTCCTGAAATGCTGCCTGTTTACGGCGATTGGGTCGGATTCATGCCCGACGTGTGGTGGGTAGAGCCCGAAGATTGATCAGATGATCCCGAAGATCAGTCTGGCGGCGATTGACCACATGATACCGGCGATCAGCAGATCAAGAATCTGCCACGAGCGTTTGCTGTGCATGACCGGCGACAGTAATCTGGCGCCATAACCCAAAGCGAAAAAGAATATGAAAGACGCCGACATGGCCGCAACGGCGAACACAATTTTTTCGTCCCACGTCTGATACTGAGTCGAGACGGCACCAATCAGCGCCAGCGTGTCCAGATAAACGTGCGGATTGAGCCACGTCAGCGCCAGCCCGACCCACAGCGTTTGGCGAAGCGACCGACCGCCACCGGGCAGGTGCAGATCGTAGGTGTTCAGGAAAACCGCACCAACGCGCAAAGCGCCGTAGGTGATCAAAAACACCGCGCCGGCGCTGGCCATCAATTTTGGAACAACCGGATAGGCGGTGACCAGAAACCCAAATCCGGCGACACCAGCGCTGATCAGAATGGCATCCGACAAAGCACAAAGCAGACATAGCGCAAATACATGGCGGCGCAACAAACCCTGCCGCAACACAAACGCGTTCTGTGCGCCTATCGCCAGAATCAGACTGAAGGCGGTAAAAAAACCGGTCAGGCCTACCGCTATCATTCCTGGGATTTGTCTTTGGATATGATCTGTTCGACGTCTTCTTTTGTCGCTGGACTGACCAACCCTGCTGAAATCACAAGTTTCGCGGCGGATTCCGTATCCATATCCAGAATGATCACGTCTTTGCGGTGCACAAACAGCAGAAATCCAGAAGTCGGATTTGGTGTCGTAGGCAGGAATATGCTGAGATAATCGTCATTGCCGGGCAGAAACTTTGTCACCACTTCTTTCGTTGTGGTCGACACAAACGCCACCGCCCAGATGCCTTTGCGCGGGTATTCGATCAGGCAGGCCTGTTCAAACGAGCTGTTGCTTTGGCTGAGGATGGTTTCCGCGATTTGCTTTAGCCCGTTATACAGACTGCGCACCACCGGCATCCGGTCGACCAGCCGTTCGGCGCGCGAAATCAATGTGCGCCCGACAAAGCCTTTGGTCATGGCCCCGACGATGATGGTGAAGATCAGAAAGACGACGACGCCGTAGCCCTTGATCGAGAAACCCAGATAGGTTTGCGGCTGGTATTGTGCCGGCACCAGCGGCAGCACCCACCCATCAATAAATCCGACGAACCACCAGATGAGATAGGCAGTCAGAAAAACCGGTGCCACCACGATAATGCCGGTAAAGAAATTGGCGCGCACGTTTGAAAAAAATCCGGCGCGGCGGATTTCGCGTTTACGTTTCTTGACGTCCTTACGGCTGGCCATGCCACCCCCGAAAACTGTTCAACGTCTTATCTAGGCGCTCAATCGTGCAAGCTCAATCGCGATTTTTGCGGCCAGCCCCGCGTTATTGCGCACAAGCGCGATATTGGCCTGCAAAGAGCGCCCCTCCGTAAGGTCCAATATCCGCGACAGCAGGAAGGGCGTCAACGCTTTGCCAAGAATCCCGGCGGACTTCGCGTCCTGATCGGCCCGGGCAATCAGAGGGGCCAGGACCCGTGCTGAAATCTCGTCCGTTTTCGGAATTGGATTGGCGATCAATTGCCCGCCGCGCAGTCCAAGCGCCTGCCGTTTATGATGGCAGGCG
Source organism: uncultured Rhodobacterales bacterium (assembly GCA_964588725.1). GTDB lineage: Bacteria > Pseudomonadota > Alphaproteobacteria > Rhodobacterales > Rhodobacteraceae > UBA5972. The sequence continues at coordinate 12,881 of CAZPQL010000037.1, read as the reverse complement.
GCAATTTCGGCGGCACTGTCCAACCGCAACGGCGACAGCAGACCGGAGTCGCGCGACCAAAAGGCCGGCAAGTTGTCGCTGCGGTAGCTGATAACAGGTACGCCAAGGGTTTCGAGCACCTCAAGCGTTTTGGGCAAGTCGAGTATCGCCTTTGCGCCGGCGCTGACAACGGTCACCGGCGTGATCGCCAGTTCGCGCAGGTCCGCGGAAATGTCAAAATCATGCGCCGCACCACGGTGCACACCGCCGATACCACCGGTGGCAAAGGTCTTGATCCCCGCCAGATGGGCGCAAATCATCGTTGCGGCGACCGTGGTCGCCCCGGTGCGTCCCGTGGCCGTGGCGACGGCCAGATCGGCGCGGCTGATCTTCATGGCGTTTTTGGCGTTGCCCAGTACGTCAAGTTGTTTGTCCGTCAACCCGACGTGGAGCCGTCCATCCAAAACGGCGATTGTGGCGGGGACCGCACCGGCGTCGCGCACGTCCTGTTCTACCTGTCGCGCGGTGTCCACGTTTTGAGGGAAGGGCATCCCGTGGGTGATGATCGTACTTTCCAGCGCCACCATGGGTTTGTCCGCCGTGCGGGCGTCATGCACCTCGGGGGAAAATGTTATTTGATCAGTCATTCATGTTTATCCCGATATAAAACGTGCCGTGTCGTTTAGCGCCGCAGCAATTGCTTTGTCAGGAGAAAGCCCGTGCAGCTCTGCCGCGATGTGCGCAGCCATGAACCTGTCACCGGCGCCCGTTACGCGCCTGACTTTGACGGGTGGCGGTCGCGCCGTGACCGGCCCTTGGCTGCTGCAATCGCAGGCCGTATTGGCGCCGTTGGTCACCAATACGCGCCCCACGCCCATTTCATGCACTTTGATTGATGCATCCCGGGCATTGGTGGTGTTGCAACCGCTCAGTAAATTGGCTTCTTCCAGGTTCAGATACAATGTGGCGCCGGGATTGCTGCAAAAGCCGCGCAGCCGTGTGGCTTTCCCCGGCGACGCGGGCGCAATCCGAAAATCCGCCTGAGCAAATAATGCTGACGTGGCCAGCGTATCCAGCATGTCACCGGTCAGGTTTCCGTCCAGCGCCACGACGCCTGGCCACGGATTTTCCGCAGAAGCCAGACTACCATTGCGTAAGGGGTCCAAAATCCGTTCCCCGGCAGCTTCAAGCGAATGCGCGTCGGCAATCGCACCGATTAATCCGTTTTCGCCCTCTACCGCCATATAGGTGTCGGTCGGCAAATCGGGGCTTTGATAAATGTGATTGGTTACCAGACCCATGTGCGCGGCCTGCTGCAGCAGATCGCGCCCCGACGCATCCTGACCCACACAACTAAGCAATATACTGCGCACGTCCAGCTGATTGAGCGCCATCGCGATATTCATGGCCACGCCGCCGGGCTGGCGGACAATGCGGCCCGGCATATCATTGCCCAGTACCATTTCGCAGTCCGCACGTCCAACCACGTCCCAGAGAACCGAACCAATACAAAGAACTGAGGGGCGCCTTTTCATAATGCCTTTGTGTCCTGTCCGAAGAGCGGTTTCAAGCCACCCGAACGCCATGAAAAAGCGTCCTTGCAAAGAGTCGGGTGTTGTGCTTCCTTGCCAACCAATGAGCGTCGACAAGACGCCATAATACCAGTTAGTTTCGGGGAGGAACAGCTTGGACATAGCGACCAAAGAGAGCGGGTTCGTCGTATTTGACCACGTTCAGAAAAGTTATGACGGCGAGATACTGGTCGTAAAAGATCTAAATCTTTATGTGGGCAAGGGTGAATTTCTGACCATGCTTGGGCCTTCGGGTTCTGGCAAGACCACTTGCCTGATGATGCTCGCGGGATTTGAAACCGCAACTCACGGTGAGATTCTGCTGGACAACAAACCGATCAACAACATCGCCCCGCACAAGCGTGGAATTGGCATGGTGTTTCAGAATTACGCGCTGTTTCCGCATATGACGATCAATGAAAATCTGTCTTTCCCGCTTGAAGTGCGCGGTCAGGGCCGGTCCGAGCGTGAAGCGAACGTGAAAAAGGCGCTGGATATGGTGCAGATGGGCGCGTTCGGTACGCGACGCCCAGCGCAATTGTCCGGCGGCCAGCAGCAGCGAATCGCGCTGGCGCGCAGTCTGGTGTTTGAACCCGAACTGGTGTTAATGGACGAACCACTGGGCGCGCTGGACAAACAATTGCGTGAACAAATGCAATACGAAATCAAACACCTGCACGACCGGCTTGGCGTGACCGTGGTCTACGTGACCCACGACCAGTCAGAAGCACTGACAATGTCTGACCGCATCGCTGTTTTTGACGATGGCATCATTCAGCAGCTGGCGCCACCATCGGATCTGTACGAACGTCCTGAGAATGCGTTTGTCGCGCAATTTATTGGTGAAAACAATACGTTACGAGCCAAAGTTAAAGCCAAGAAAGACGGTGTTGCGACGGTCGATTACGGACAGGGCGTTACGGGCGACGCAACCGCTGTCAACTGCGGTGAAGCGGGATCGGCGACTACAGTATCGATCCGGCCTGAACGGGTTTACATCGGCAAAGACAGCGACAAAAACGCCGTCGACGCAGATGTATTGGAGTTGATTTATCTGGGCGACCACATTCGCTGCCGCATGAATGTTTTGGGCAACGATGAATTTGTGGTAAAGATACCGAACGCTGCCAATCAAAATCATCTCGCGGAAGGTGAAAAAACCAAAGTCAGCTGGAAGACCGAAGATTGTCGCGCGCTTGACGCGTGATTGTAAGTGTTGCCGCGTGCGCATCTCGCGAGCGTAGCAACGAGAACCGTCGCGCAAGCGGCACTTTTACACTGGGAGAACACTATGAACATGAAAACACTAATGGTGACGGTTTCTGCCGTTGCGCTGTCAGCCTCGGCTGCGGTTGCGGCTGACCTGACTGTCACATCCTGGGGCGGTGGTTACACTGCGTCTCAGCAAAAAGCCTATGGCGAACCCTGGGAAGCCAAGACTGGTAAATCCATCCATTGGGAAAACTACAATGGTGGTCTGGGCGAAGTAAAAACCCAAGTGGAAAGCGGCAACGTCACATGGGACATTGTTGACCTGCTGCCGGATCAGGTACGCACGGGTTGCGACGAAGGTCTGTTCGTGGAACTGCCCGACGACATCTTTATTCCCGCTGCTTCGGGGGCTTCAATGGACGACGACCTGATGGTTCCGCGTCCAAACAAATGTGCGGCACCGCAAATCTGGTGGTCCTATCAGGCGTTTTACGAAGCTGACCAGTTCACCGGCGATCAGCCGTCGACTATCGGTGATTTTTTTGACACAGCCAAGTACCCCGGCAAACGTGGCGTCCACACATGGGCCAACGCGATTGTTGAAATGGCACTGGTTGCCGACGGTGTGGCCATCGCTGACGTGTATGACGTGATGAGCACAGATGAAGGTATCGACCGTGCATTTGCCAAACTTGATACAATCAAGGACAGCGTTGTGTTCTGGTCTTCGGGTGCCAAGCCTCTGGAACTGGTGACCTCCGGTGAAGTGGCAATGTCGCTGGCCTATAACGGTCGTGTCGGCGGGGCCAACCTGAATGATGGTACAAATTTTGTGTCGATCTGGGATGGTCAGGTTCTGGAAGAAGAATGGCTGGCGGTCACGACCGGTACGCCAAACATGGAAGCGGCGCTGGACTTTATTTCCTACGCCACGTCTCCAAAAGCACAGGCCGATCAGGCCAAATGGATCAACTACGGCCCCATGCGTAACTCTGCGCTGGACATCATTGCCGCGGGTGAGCCTTGGTTCAACACCGGTGCGACCATTCTGGAGCACATGCCGAACCGTGCCGAAGTGAACGCACGCACGATTGTTGCCAACCCTGATTGGTGGGCAGACAACGGTGATGAAGTTCAGGAACGGTACAAGGCCTGGATGAGCCAATAAGGTCCATACCATTTTGCCGGGCGCGATTGATTTTGCGCCCGGTTACTTACGCATGAAATTATCCGGGGCTGAAGATGACTGACTCAACGCTTGGCAAAAATCCGACCGGCCCCCTGATGACAGCGGATGGTGTCCCGCTTAAAAGAGCACTGAGAAAATCTTTAAGGGTTGAAAAAATACGCGCGCTTGGTCTGGTGTCGATTCCGGCCGCGTTCTTGATCATTCTGTTTATCTGGCCCTTGGTGACACTGTTTACCAAAAGCGTGGACGACTCGCTGGTGAACACTGTCCTGCCGCGCTCGATGGCGATATACGAACAGTGGGATGGCGAAGGGCTGCCCGGTGAAGCCCATTTTGAAGCCATGTTTTTTGATTTGGTCGAGGCTGATCGCCTGCAATTGGGCAGAGTTTCAACGCGCATGAACTATGACAAATCGGGCTGGAAAAGCCTGATCAAGAAATCCGGTCGCAAGTTGCGCAAGCTTGAACCGGTCGGCCCGTTCACGGACAAGATGATCGCGTCCGACAAGCGCTGGGGCGACGTGGCGTTCTGGAGCTCGCTTGGGTCGATGAAAGATAATTTGACGGCAGGATACTATTGGAACGCGGTCGACAGGCGGTTTGACAGCGCCAAAAACGTGATCATGCAGCCCGAAAACCGGCGCGTTTACGTGAATTTCTGGTGGCGCACGCTCGAAGTCAGTCTGATCGTGACGCTGTCGTGTCTGATATTGGCCTATCCCGTGGCCTATTTGTTGGCCACGCTGCCTTTGGCAAAATCGAACCTGCTGATGATCATGGTGTTGATGCCGTTTTGGACGTCGCTTTTAGTACGGATTGTGGCCTGGATGATCATGTTGCAGCAACAGGGCGTGCTGAATGACAGTCTGGTGGCGCTCGGGGTGATCAATGATGATCACCGTCTGCCGCTGATGTATAATTTTAACGGCACGTTGATCGTGATGACACAGGTTCTGTTGCCGTTCATGATCCTGCCGCTTTATTCGGTAATGCGCGGGATTCCGCCCTATTATATGAAAGCGGCGCAGAACCTTGGCGCGACGCCGACGCGTGCCTTCATTCGCATTTACATGCCTCAGACCATTCCGGGGATCGGCGCGGGTGTGATCCTCGTGTTTATCGTGGCGATCGGATACTACATCACCCCTGAACTGGTTGGGGGCAAAGACGGGCAGATGATCGGCAACCAGATTGCGTATCATCTGAAAACGTCGCTCAATTGGGGGCTGGCGTCCGCCATGGGCGTGATGCTGTTGACCGGTATTCTTATCCTGTACTGGGTTTACGACAAAATCGTTGGCATCGATAACATGAGGCTGGGATAAAGCTATGGCGCTTCCAATTTACAAAACCACCGGCCAGCGGATCTGGCATTACACTTATCTGACCATCTGCGCGCTTGTATTGTTTTTTTTGGTGGCTCCGCTGATCATCGTGATTCCGTTATCGTTTACGTCGGGCGCTTTCCTTAGTTTTACGCCCGAGATGCTGGCGCTCAAGGCGTCGGCGTTTTCGACTCAGTGGTACGAGGCCCTTGTCGGGATATGCGGCGACCGTGTGACCACCGTGTGCTCGGACAAATGGGTCACGGGGTTCAAGAACTCGTTCATCATCGCGATTTTTGCCACGTTGTTGGCCACGTCTTTGGGCACGCTGGCAGCATTGGGGCTGTCGCGCAAAGTTACACCGTGGCGAAAGGCCCTGATGGCCCTCTTGATCAGCCCGATGATTGTGCCTCTGATCATTACCGCTGCAGGACTGGCGTTGTTCAGCGTCACTATCTTTGGTGTGCGGTTTGATTTGGCGGCTTCGCATATCGGACTGATATTTGCCCATACCATTTTGGGGCTGCCGTTCGTGGTCATCACGGTGACCGCAACTCTGGTGGGATTCGACGAAAGCCTGACGCGCGCGTCCGCCAATATGGGGGCGGGGCCGGCGCGAACATTTTTCAAGGTTCAGATGCCGTTGATTTTGCCGGGCGTGATTTCCGGGGCACTGTTTGCCTTTATCACGTCGTTTGACGAAATCGTTGTGGTGATATTTCTCGGCGGTGCCGATCAGTTGACGCTGCCGCGGCAGATGTGGGCGGGTATCCGGCAGGAAATCAGCCCGACAATTCTGGCGGCCGCAACGATACTGGTGATCATATCGATCCTGTTGCTGACCACGGTCGAGATGCTGCGCCGCCGGTCCGAACGGATGCGTGGCGTGTCGCCCGGCTAAGTCAGGCCCCGAGAACCCACAACCAGAACGACACCGAGACGATCGACAGCGCTGTTCCCACCAGCACAACCGACGCCGCTATGCGCGTGGCGCGCCCGTACATATGGGCAAATATATAGGAGTTGACTCCCGGTGCCATGGACGCCGTCAGCACCGCACCGCGCACCAGTGTTTGCGGCAGGTCAAACACCCACACCGACATAAACAGCGCCACGGCGGGGTGCACAAACAACGACAACCCGCTGACCCAGATCACGATCCTGGTCTCGCCCTCGGACCGGTAACGCGACAGCACGCCACCCAGCGCAAACAGAGCCACAGGCAAGGCCGATGCGGCCATCAGGTCAAGGGCTGCGGTCACCGGGATTGGCAGGCGTAATCCGACGATATTGGCTATGAGACCAGCGGCAATACCAATCATCAGTGCGTTGTGAAACATGGCCGACGAAACGGTGCGGACAATGTGGCCAAGCCCGCCACCGCCGCTTTTAACGACCTCCATCGTCGTCATGCCAAGCAGGTAACAAAACGCTGCATGAAAGGCGATGATGGCGTAGTTCGGCGCCAAAGCATCGGCCCCGAAAGCGCGCTCCATGATTGGCAGCCCCAGTAGCACCGTATTGGCAAACAGCGCGGCAAATCCGATGGCAACGCTATCCTGCCATGGACGCCCAAACAGATACCTGGCACCAAGCATACCAAGCGCAAAATTGACGGTGGACCCGGTGTAAAACGACGCCAGCAGACGCGGATCAAACCCGGCAGACAGATCAAGTGTGGAAATGGCGCGAAACAGCAAAAACGGAATGGCGATAGTCTGGGCAAACCGCATCAGTGCGTCCGCACCCGTCGCGCTGAACACGCCGCGCCACACAGCCAGATAACCCACACCGATCAAAATAAATACCGGCGCGATGACCTCAATCAGGGCGCCCATTATTTGCTGTCGGAATGTGCGATCACCATGCCGTCATAGGCGGCGGTGACGTGGTGGGGTGTTTCGTCACAAACGATTTGATAATCCAGATCGATGTGCATGTTGGTCAGGACTGCGTGTTTGGGTGCTGCGCGGGCGATCCATTCCAGACTTTGTTCAAAATGCGTGTGCGTCGGGTGAGGCTTGTAGCGCAGAGCATCAAGTATCCAGCAGTCCAGACCGGCGACGGCGTCCCAGCTGTCGTCGTGCATTTTGGACACATCGGGAAGGTAAGCCAGACCACCGATCCTGAAACCCAGCGCATCGATACTGCCGTGTGCGACGCCAAACGGACTAATGTTAATAGTACCACCGGCACCGGCGATGCTGACCGGGCCGTCGATCAGGTTCATGTCCAGAATAGGCGGATAGGGCGATCCTTCGGGGCGCACAAACGCATAGCCAAACCGGGCCAGCAGCGCTTTTTGTGTGGCACTGTCCGCCCAGACCGGCAGGCGCTGGCGTTGGTTAAAAACGATCATACGCAAATCGTCCAGACCGTGCACGTGATCCGCGTGGGCGTGGGTATAGACCACCCCGTCCAGATTACCAACGTTGGCACGCAACAGTTGCGCGCGCATATCGGGCGACGTGTCGATCAGCACGCGAGTGGTGCCCGCATCTGAAACGCGCTCGATCAACAGCGAACAGCGGCTGCGGTTATTTTTGGGCTCATTTGGATCGCACGCGCCCCAGTGCCCGCCAAGACGCGGTACACCGCCTGACGAGCCGCAGCCAAGGATTGTGAACCGAATCGTCGCCATCAGAGCCGTGCCTTGGCGAACAGGCGATCAAAATTGGCGGTGGTTTGGGCGGCGAAATCGGCGTAGCTCAGCCCAAAAATATCGGCCCCCACTTGCGCCGTCAGCGCCGAAAACGCCGGTTCATTACGTTTGCCGCGATGTGGTGGCGGCGCAAGATACGGTGCATCGGTTTCCACCAAAACGCGATCCAGCGGTACGTCCTTGAATATGGCGCGCAGATTGGTGGCCTTTTTGAACGTCGCAATCCCCGACATCGACAGATAGAAACCCAGGTCAAGCACGGCGTCAGCCAAGGCGCGCGTCGAAGAAAAACAATGCATCACGCAGTCAAATGTTCCCGCCTTGTGTGCGTCGGTCAAAATGCGCGCCATGTCGTCGTCGGCGTCGCGTGCATGGATGATCAGCGGCAGACTGGATTGCCGTGCGGCCTCGATGTGGATCAGCAGGCTTTCGATCTGAACCGCTTTGGAGTCTACCGTGTAATGGTAGTCAAGTCCGGTTTCGCCAATCGCCACCATCTTGGGGTGACTGGTCAGAGCCAGTAGATTTTCAACCGTAACCATGGGTTCCTTGGCCACTGAAATCGGGTGCGTGGCGGCGGCAAAAAAAACCGGCGCGTGGGCTTCGGCGATGGCGCGGGCCGCGTCAACACGGCTGAGCGCAGTACAGATTGTGACCATGCGCGTCACCCCTGCGGTTGCGGCGCGCGCTACGATATTGTCCAGTTCCCCGTCAAAGTCGGGAAAATCCAGGTGGCAATGGCTGTCGACAATATCGGGCGGGGCAGGGTGCAGGGGCATCGGCCATCACTTTCAAACAGATAGAAGCGCGCCCGCCTCGTGATCGATTTTCAGCAAGGTATCAAGGATCACGCTGGCAGGGTCAAGGTTGACCGCACGGGCGTGGTTCATGCGGGCCGCGACATCGCCGGCCAAAGCGGCCCAACGCCGGGCCTGCGTGGGCGTATGGCACAGGCGCGTCATGATTTCACGCTCGTTCTGGGCGGCGTCTTGCCCCGGCAGCCCGGTCAGGCAGGACGTGCATAGCCGGTTGAGAAACAGCGCAATCAAGTGTTCGGTCTGCACATATCGTTCACGGGCCTTTGGCCCGGCGCAGGCGTCGGCCAACGCCAGCGCCTGTGGACGCAAAAGCGGGCCCGGCTTGGCGAACAAGGCCACAATATCGGCATAAATCTGCAGTCCGTCGCCCTGCAGCAGGGCAATCGCCGCCCCGACCGAACCTCCGGCCAAGGCCGTAACAGCGCCAAGGTCGCGGGCGGGGTCAAACCCGGCCTGTCGTAAGGCCCGCAAAAGCGCGTCGTCGGCAAGCGGCGCGCATTTCAACGACAAACAGCGGCTTTTGATCGTCGGCAAAAGGCGGTGCGGGCGATGAACGACCAACAGGATCACCACGTCGTCGGGTGGTTCTTCCAATAGTTTCAACAAAGCATTGCCCGCCGCGCGGTTCATATCGTCAGCCGCGTCGATAATAACGACGCGTTTTGCGCCTTTGGTCGCCTTAAGTGCAAACGCCGATTTCAATGCCCGAATATCGTCGACCGAAATATTTTGATTGAAACGTGCGTCTTTAACGTCCCAGGCACGGCGGTACAGCGCCAGACCGGGATGCGACAGGGCATTGATCAATGCCAGATCGGGATGATCGACAGGGTGGTCAAGCGTTTCGACCGGCGCATTATCCTGCCGCAACAGTAAAAACCGCGCAATCGCCCAGGCCAGCGTTGCTTTGCCGATGCCCGGCGCACCGCTGATAAGCCATGCGTGATGTAGCCGCCCGGCGTTGTAGGCGTCCAGAAAAACCTGTGCAGCATCGTCGTGCCCAAAAACCTGCGGGGTGAAACGGGGATGGCACGCGCCCGACAGCCTGTCAGATTCGGGGCGTTCTTCTACGTCGTTCATGGATTTTCCGACCGCAGATGCGCAGCAATGTCCCCGGCGATTTTATCTGCATCGCGATTGCCGTCGATCACCTTGCAGCGCGCCGAATTCTGATTGGCCAGATCCAGAAAACCCTGACGCAGATCGATTTGAAACTGTAGCCCGAATTCCTCAAAACGGTCCTCGCCCGAACCGCGCCCCAACCCGCGCTTCAGCGCGGTGGCGGGATCCATATCGATCACAAACGTCAGATCGGGGTCACGTCCGATCATCAGGTCGTGCAGACTGTCGACCACCAGCCGTAAATCGGCGCGCGCCACACCCTGATAGACCCGGGTGCTGTCGGCGAACCGGTCCGTGATCACTGTTTTTCCACTGTTAAGCGCCGGAAGAATGACTTGTTCCAAATGATCACGCCGCGCGGCGGTAAACAGCAGGATTTCGGTTTCCGGTGACCACCGTGTGGGATCGCCCGACACCAGCATGGCGCGAATGTCCTCGGCACCGGGTGACCCACCGGGTTCGCGGGTCAGCACGACATCATGGCCGCGCGCGCGCAAATCTTCGGCCAGCACCTTTGACTGGGTAGATTTGCCCGACCCGTCGATTCCTTCAAAGCTGATGAACATGGGTTTGCGCACCATCAACGCACCAGAGCGAAAATTCGGTCGCGCAATATTGCGGCTGACAGGCGCAGTTTGGCGCCAAATCCTGCCGTTGCCACATCGTCCCCGGCGATCAGATCCACCTCGGTCGATTTCATGCCGGGTATGTCAATCCGGATTTTACCCAGGACCTGCCCCTTTGTCACCGGGGCCTCGACAGGTTCGGAAAAAATCAATTGCGACTGCAGTTGGCGCGCCTCACTAACCGGCAGCAGTAATTCCAGATCAGTCGCGGACAACAGTGCTACCGAAGGTGATCGACCCAGCCAGATTTTGGCCCGGCCGAGCTCTTGGCCGGAACGGAGAATTTTTTTTTGAACGAATTGCCGAAACGCCCAGTTCACCAGCTTTTCTGCCTCTTGCGCGCGGGCTTTGGCGCTGTCCAGACCACTGAGAACAATGATAACGCGCCGCCCGCCGCGCACAGCGGATCCAACTACACCATAACCCGCAGCGCGCGTGTGGCCGGTTTTGAGTCCATCCGCACCGATGTTCAGCCGCAAAAGCGGATTGCGGTTGCGGTGATTGTCCGGCGCCCGCCCGTCAAAAGCAAAGTCGGTTTCGGCAAAATAGCCGTAATACTGTGGAAATTCCGCGATCAGACGGTGGGCCAGAAAAGCCAGATCGCGCGCCGACATGCGTTGGTTGGGATGCGGCCAGCCGTTGGAATTGGCAAATGTCGACTGAGACATGCCCAGCGCTTTGGCGCGCGCCGTCATCGTGCGGGCAAATTCGGCCTCGGTCCCTGCAAGAGCCTCGGCCAGAACCACGGTGGCGTCGTTGCCCGACAGAACCACGATGCCGCGAATCAGATCTTCGACTTTGACTTTATCGCGGGTGTTCAAAAACATGGTGGAGCCGCCATAAGACATGGCGTGCTCGGACACCGGCAGCATTTCGTCCAGATGCAGCCGCCCGTCTTCCAGTGCCTCGAACACCATATTCAGTGTCATTAATTTGGACATCGACGCCGGAGGCAACGATGTGTCGGCGTTTTTGGACAGCAAAATGGTGCCGGTATTGAAATCAAGCACCAGCGCCGCTGTCGCGCGGGTTTCCAGCGCCCGCGCCGGCGTGGCCAGCACAAGGACGACCAGAAACGTGCGAATGACTATGAAAGCAAAACTGCGCAAGAAACCGCCCTAGTTGGTGACGAAATACGCGTCATTAAAGCCCAAAGTCCTGACCTTTTTCAACAGCTGGCTGCGTTCAGATTTGTTGCTCGCCGGTCCTGCCAGAACCCGCCAGAATTTTTTACCTTTGCTTTCCTGTGCCTTGATGATCGGGATGATGCCAAGGGTTTTCAGGCTGGTTGCGGTGTTACGGGCGTTTTGTTCGACGCTGAAAATGCCAATCTGGATAAATGGTTTATCCAGAGCACCACTCGCCGTACGTACCGGTGGCGGGGTGGGTTTGGCCTTGGCTTTTTCAGCCGCGTCTATCGCCGCAGCCGCCGCAGCCAGCGCATTCACCGGTTCGTCTTTGGGGGTGTCGCTGCTGTCGTCCTCGGCGACCGGCGCTGGCGCGTCAGGCACCTGTTCGCGGCGCAGCGCCGTCACGTTGAGCGTCGTTGGTTTGCCCGCCAGAACACCCAGCGCCGCCGCGGCATCCGACGATAGTTGGATCGACGGGCCGGGATTTTCGCGCTCGCGTTTGAACAACGCACCAATGACGAATTTGTTGTTGGTCTGGTTGCGGATGATGACGCGTTCGGGCTGGGTGTTGCCGGGATAGGCCACCCAGACACCTCCCAGAGACGGGCGTCCGTCCCACAAAGCCTGATCTGTCACCTGAAACACATCGGGTGCTTCGACGTCGCGTTCGACCAGCTTTACGGTGGTGTCGCCAGATACAGCCACAGGCTCGGACGTTGCTCCCGTGTCTTTCGGGGTCAGAAACTGGGGCATCTCAAAATTATCGCACGCCCCGAGAACCAGTGGCAGCAGCACCAGCGCGTGCCCGATACGCACGTGAAATCCGAACATAGAGAATGACATATCAGCCCCTGTTACTGTGTGGCCGTGGCTTACCTGCCACCGCGCGCCTTACCCGATTAATATTGCCGACGCTTTGCGCGTCTTTTTGTTGTCGTGACTCTAGCGGGTCATCCGGGCTTTGGAAAGTCTGTTCAAAGTTTTGCGCGCGATTTCCCGCCGAGGTATTGAACCGGTACAAACCCGGTCGTTCAGACGGGTATCTGACAGGTCGACTGGCCATAAATCGCCTGTTTCAGAATCACCACCACCGCGCTACACCGCGCCGACCGGAGGAGTGGCAGAGTGGTCGAATGCACTGGTCTTGAAAACCAGCGAAGGTGCAAGTCTTCCGTGGGTTCGAATCCCACCTCCTCCGCCACTATCCTTTTTGAACCCGTTCTCCGCTTGTGGCTGATCCCGATTTT
>CAZPQL010000036.1:0-31555 GCA_964588725.1 uncultured Rhodobacterales bacterium | reverse complement strand
CGTTGGGGCGTCAGGTGGCGGCGCTCGAAGCCGAACTTGACCTGATTTTGTTTGACCGGGTTGGCCGGGGATTGCGCCTGACGCAGTCCGGGCTGGGCCTGCTCGATCACGTGCGCGCCATGGCGGATGCCGCTATCCATGTGTCACTGACCGCCACGGGGCAATCACAAAATCTTAACGGGTTGGTCAGAATTGCGACCAGCGCGGTTTATGCAGCGTTTCAGCTCCCGCCGATCATTAAAAAACTGCGCGAAGACCAGCCGGGTATAGAACTGGAAATTGTCACGGCGAACACCGCCAGCGATTTGCTGCGCCGCGAGGCTGACATCGCCATTCGCAACTTCCGCCCCACCGAACCGGACCTGATCGCCCGAAAAATCAAGGACGTGCCGGCGCGCTTTTACGCGTCTCCGCAATATTTGCGCCGGTTGGGCAACCCGACGACGCCGGTTGAATTTTCGCAGGCCGAATTTATCAATATCGACCGCTCAGACACCATGATGGACATGATGAACGGACTGGGCTTTGCCCTAAGCGCGAAAAACTTTCCCATCCTGAGCGAAAATTATCTGGTGATGTGGGAAATGGTGAAACAGGGCATCGGTATCGGCGTGCTGGACGGACGGATCGGTGACGCCGAGCCGCGCGTGGTGCGCGCGCTGCCCGATCTGGACCCGCTTTTGTTTCCAATCTGGCTGGTTGCCCACCGCGAGGTGAACGCAAGCCCGCGCATCCGGCTGGTATTTGATCTGCTGGCGCGCGAACTTGCCAAAGTCTGATCGCAATCCCGGGCAAGAAAACACAGGTCTTTTCATTTTTGTTTTACCCTCATATAACTGCGCCATGACATTCAGGGATCATATCATCAATGCATGCGCCCGACCGCGCGACCTGTTGCTGATCCTACTCCTTAGCTGCCTCTGAGCGTGCCTGTCATGGTGCGTCCGCTCAGGGGAACATCATCCGCACCTTAACCGACAGACTTTAGCTAAGACAAAATCGAGACAACAACATGACGAAAACAGACAAATCTGTGCAGGATCGCGTACTGATCTTTGACACGACCCTGCGCGACGGTGAACAATCCCCGGGCGCGACCATGTCGCTGCAGGAGAAAATCGAAATTGCAGCGGTTCTGGATGAAATGGGCGTCGATATCATCGAAGCGGGATTTCCCATTGCCTCGGACGGTGATTTTGAGGCGGTGACCGAGATTGCAAAAGCCGCCCCCAACACGGTGATCTGCGGGTTGGCGCGGGCCAAGTTTGGCGATATCGACCGCGCGTGGGAGGCCGTCCAACACGCCGCACGTCCACGTATCCACACATTTATAGGTACATCGCCGCTGCACCGCGACATCCCCAATCTTACCCAGGACGAGATGGCGCAAGTGATACACGACACAGTCAGCCACGCGCGCAACCTGTGTGACAACATACAGTGGTCACCGATGGACGCCACGAGAACCGAACACGATTACCTGTGTCGCGTGGTGGAAATAGCCATCAACGCGGGTGCAACGACGATCAATATCCCTGACACCGTGGGATACACCGCACCGCGCGAGTCTGCCGACCTGATCCGCATGTTAATCGACACGGTCCCCGGTGCCGACCGGGTGGTTTTTGCCACCCATTGCCACAACGATCTGGGCATGGCCACGGCGAACGCGCTCGCTGCGGTCGAAGCGGGCGCGCGTCAGATCGAGTGCACGATCAACGGCCTGGGCGAACGCGCCGGCAACACTGCGCTGGAAGAAGTGGTCATGGCCATGAAGGTGCGCAACGACATTCTGCCGTACAAGACGGATATCGACACCACCAAAATCATGCAGGCCAGCCGCATGGTGGCCACGGTCAGCGGTTTTCCCGTGCAGTTCAACAAAGCTATCGTTGGCAAAAACGCCTTTGCACATGAAAGCGGCATCCATCAGGACGGTATGCTGAAAAATTCCGAAAATTTTGAAATCATGCGCCCCGAAGACATCGGGCTGTCTGAAACCAATCTGGTGATGGGCAAACACTCGGGTCGCGCGGCGCTGCGCGCCAAGCTTGGCAATCTGGGGTACGAACTGGGGGATAACCAGCTGAAAGACGTGTTCGTGCGCTTCAAGGAGCTGGCGGACCGCAAGAAAGAGGTGTTCGACGAAGACCTGATCGCGCTGATGCAGGACAGCACGACCAGCGCCGCGCATGACCATCTGCAGGTCAAGTCGCTGCGGGTTGTCTGTGGCACCGAGGGGCCTCAGACAGCCGAATTATGCCTGAGCGTTGATGGCACGGACCACAGCGTTACGGCCACCGGCGACGGCCCGGTTGACGCGACATTCAAGGCGGTGAGGGCGATTTTTCCCCACAAGATCAATCTTCAGCTTTATCAGGTGCACGCGGTGACCGAAGGCACTGACGCGCAGGCCACGGTTTCGGTGCGCATGGAAGAAGACGGCAAGATTTCCACCGGGCAGTCGGCGGACACCGATACGGTGGTGGCCAGCGCCAAGGCTTATGTGAACGCACTGAATAAACTGCTGGTACGGCGAATGAAGACGGCACCCGCCCAATAAAACGCACACCATAACGTGAAAATGTTCCACGTTACTGTTTGTCGGTTTAGCTACGATCGCTGCCGCATCAAGGTTCACGAACCTGCGTTCGATAAGCGAAATCGCGCCAATTATGTCAGCCTCGCCCCTTTACGCGCGCGCGGATCGCGCCCTATAAAGGGCGGGTTCTGCGGTCCTTGGAGTCGCAGGTTCAGCGCACGCGGATTTACAGGACAACGCACCTATGTGGGGGCCACTTTCGAGCTTATTTTCGGCGGATATGGCCATTGATCTGGGCACGGCGAACACGCTTGTCTATGTCAAGGGAAAGGGCATCATTCTGAACGAACCCTCGGTGGTCGCCTATCATATCAAGGACCACCGCAAGCAGGTGCTGGCTGTCGGTGAGGACGCCAAGCTGATGCTTGGTCGCACCCCGGGGTCGATCGAAGCCATCCGTCCGATGCGCGAAGGGGTGATCGCCGATTTCGACGTGGCTGAGGAAATGATCAAACATTTCATCCGCAAGGTCCACAAGCGCACGACATTGAATAAACCAAAAATTATCGTATGTGTCCCGCACGGTGCGACGCCGGTGGAAAAACGCGCCATCCGCCAGTCGGTTTTGTCGGCGGGCGCGCGCAAGGCCGGTCTGATCGCCGAACCCATTGCGGCAGCGATTGGCGCGGGCATGCCGATCACCGATCCCACGGGATCGATGGTGGTGGACATCGGCGGCGGTACGACCGAGGTCGCTGTGATCTCGCTGGCGGACATCGTTTACGCGCGCTCGGTACGCGTTGGTGGTGACCGCATGGACGAGGCGCTGATCTCGTACCTGCGGCGTCAGCAAAACCTGCTGGTGGGTGAATCAACTGCCGAACGGATCAAAACCACCATCGGCACGGCAAGGATGCCAGACGACGGGCGTGGAACTACAATGGTCATTCGCGGTCGCGACCTGCTGAACGGCGTCCCCAAAGAAGCCGAAATAACGCAGGCTCAGGTGGCCGAAGCGCTGGCCGAACCCGTGCAACAAATCACCGAAGCTGTGATGTCCGCGCTTGAAGCCACGCCGCCCGATCTGGCCGCCGACATCGTCGACCGCGGTGTCATGCTGACCGGTGGCGGGGCGCTTTTGGGTGATCTTGATCTGGCGCTGCGTGAACAAACCGGTCTGGCCATTACCGTTGCCGAAGATTCTCTGGACTGCGTGGCCATGGGAACCGGCCGGTCGCTGGAATATGAAAAACAATTGGTCCATGTGATCGATTACGACAGCTAACGCTTGTAACACCATCAAAGGATGCGCCTTGGCACGTGATCCACATAACGACACACAGTTTGGCCACACGGTCAGGCGGATAATGGTCGGTGTGACGCTGGTGGTTTTGCTGGCGGTTTTTTTGCTGTGGCGTATCGATAATCCACGCGCCGAACGGTTGCGCGCGGCCTTTATCGATCGTGTGGTGCCAAATTTTGAATGGGCGCTCCTGCCGGTGACGCGTGCGACGCGGATGATCGACGACTTTCAGTCCTATGCGCGCATTTACGAACAAAATCAGGAACTGCGCCGCGAATTGCAGCGACTGAAAAGCTGGCGCGAAGCTGCGCTGCAACTGGAGCAGGAAAACGCCAGCCTGCTCGATCTGAACAAGGTCCGTCTTGACCCTAAACTGACGTTTATCACCGGCGTCGTGCTAACGGATTCCGGATCACCTTTTCGTCAGTCGGCTTTGATCAACGTCGGGCGACGCGACGGGATCATCGATGGCTGGGCGACGATGGACGGACTGGGGCTGGTCGGGAGGATCACAGGCGTGGGCGAAAACACCTCGCGGGTGGTGCTGCTGACGGATGACAACAGCCGCATTCCCGTGACCATTCAACCCTCGGGACGGCGCGCCATAATGTCGGGCGACAACACCGCTGCGCCAATCATTCAGTTTTTGGAAGACGACGATAAAATTCGACCGGGTGACCGGGTGTTTACCTCGGGCGACGGCGGGGTTTTTCCGCCCGCGCTTTTGGCGGGACAGGTCGCGCGGGCTTCTGACGGGCGGTTGCGGGTGCGTCTGGCGGCTGACTACCGACGACTGGAATTCCTGCGTATCCTGCGCGCGACGCCGGTAGAAACCATTGCTGAATCCGACGCGGGCGTGATCTCCGGCGCGCAGCCAGCTACCGACCTGTCTGGAGCCGACTCCGGTGCCGACGATGGGTAGTCCGGCCGCGTTGCATATCTGGATCGGGCGGGCGGCCTATTTTGGCTGCGCTGCGCTTTTGATATTTGCATCACTCGTACCGATGCGGTTTAATCCGGGTGGCGTTCCGGCCCCGGACCTGTTGCTGGCTTTAACCTTTTCAACGGTGCTGCGACGGCCGGATTTCGCGCCGTTCTGGCTGGTATTTGCAATATTTTTGCTGGCCGATACCTTAAGCGGACAGCCGCTGGCGCTTTGGACGGGCATCGTTTTAATCTCAACCGAGTTTCTGCGTACGCAGGAACGGCGTTTTCGCGAGCTGATTTTCCCTTTTGAATGGGCTTTTTTTACGGCAGTATTTTTTCTGGCGATTCTGGCCAACCGGATCATTCTTACGGTCGCGCTGGTACCGGTCGCCGACTTCGGCGCGCAGATGCTGTATTTCTTTGTCACCGTGATCACCTATCCGCTTGTGGTGCTGTTTTGCTACGCCATCATTCACATTCGAAAAATCACGCCCGGCGAAGCCGTTCGGCTGGGGCACCGGTTATGAGTCCGGTCACGCGCGACAGTGAAAAAAGTTTCAAAGGTATCAGCCGACGTGGTCTGATCCTTTTGGGCGCTCAGGTCGGTTTTGTCGGCCTGTTGGGGTTGCGATTGCGTTACTTGCAGGTCACGCAGGCCGGGCAGTACCGCCTTTTGGCCGAAGAAAACCGTATTAACATCCGCCTGATACCACCGGCGCGCGGAATAATATCTGACCGCAACGGCGTGGTCATCGCCGACAACCAGCAGAACTACCGCGTGGTTTTGGTGCGCGAGCAAGCCGACGATGTGGCGGGCGTGCTTGAGCGGCTGTCGCACCTCATCCCGCTGGACCGCGACGCGCAAAGTCAAATTCTGGACGCGACGAAACGGCGTGCGTCTTTTGTGCCGCTCACTGTGGCGGAAAACCTGACGTGGCAGCAGATTTCGGCAGTGTCGGCGAATGCGCCGGGTCTGCCAGGCATCACACCCGAAGTCGGGCTGTCGCGCCACTATCCGCTGGGCGCGAATTTTACCCACATCGTCGGCTACGTCGGACCGGTCAGCGACTATGATCTCAGCCGCATCGATGACCGCGATCCCTTGCTGCAAATTCCCAAGTTCCAAATTGGAAAAAGCGGTGTTGAACGCAAGGTGGAATCCCGGCTACGCGGCAAGGCGGGGATCAAAAGAATCGAAGTCAATGCCGTCGGGCGCGTCATGCGCGAGATCGACCGCGACGAGGGCGACAATGGGGCCAATATCGGATTGACCGTCGAACAGGGATTGCAATCCTACGTTCAGGCCCGTTTAGCGGGTCAAAGCGCGGCGGCGGTGTTGATGGATGTGCATAACGGAGACCTGATGACCATGGGGTCCACGCCGTCGTTCGATCCCAACGCTTTTGTCACGGGCATTTCGGCCAAGGATTACAATTCGTTGCTTCAAGACCCGTTCAGGCCATTGGTCGATAAATCAGTGCAAGGTGCCTATCCGCCCGGTTCGACGTTCAAGATGATGGTTGCGCTGGCTGCATTGGAAGAAGGGCTGATCGATCTGCGCGAAACAGTGTATTGCCCCGGGTATTACGAATTGGGCAACCGCAAATTTCACTGCTGGAAACGCCACGGCCACGGTCGCATGAATCTGAAAGACAGTCTGAAAAATTCCTGCGACGTTTTTTACTACGACGTGGCGCGCCGCGTCGGGATCGAGAAAATTACCGGCATGGCCAAACGGTTTGGACTGGGAGCAATACACAATCTGCCCTTGTCGGGGGAGACCAGCGGCCTGACCCCGACCAAGGCCTGGAAGCGCAAGAACCGCAACAACGCCAGCTGGCTGATCGGCGACACGCTGAACGCGGGTATTGGTCAAGGATTTGTGCTGGCCTCGCCCTTGCAGCTGGCCGTAATGGCCGCACGCCTTGCCAGCGGCACCGCAGTGGAACCGCGGGTGATCAAAACTATGGACGGGCGCGAGTTGCACGCCAAGACAGCGCCACTGCTGGGGGTGTCCACCAGCGCACTAAACGCAGTGCGCGGGGGCATGTTCGCCGTTTCAAACCTGCGCGGCGGCACCGCTTTTTCAACCCGGATTGCTGAGAAATCCATGCAGATGGCCGGTAAAACCGGTACCAGTCAGGTGCGCAACATCACGGCGGCCGAGCGCGCACGCGGCGTGATCAGAAACGCCGACCTGCCGTGGGAACGCCGGGATCACGCACTTTTTGTGGGATTTGCGCCATTTGACAAACCACGGTTTTCCGTGTCCGTGGTTGTCGAGCACGGTGGCGGCGGGTCACGGGCAGCAGCGCCGATTGCGCGCGATATCATGCTTCAAGCGCTTTACGGGCAGCAACCACCGCTCAGCGCGTATCCCGCATCGCAGCGCGGGCGCATCCGGACCCGGCAGAAAAAATTGTCTCAACTTCTGGCCGACCAGTCAGAGAGGCGCGGATGAGCTATCTCATCCACAATCTCAAGACCGTGCCGCAGGGTTTGCAAAAAATCCTGTTCGTTAACTGGGCGATAGTTTTGATGGTGGCTGCCGTGGCCGGCATTGGCTTTGTCATGCTGTATTCGGTGGCCGGAGGCTCACTTGACCCCTGGGCCTCGGCGCAGGCCAAGCGCTTTGCGCTGGGTGTGGTGCTGATGTTTTGTGTCGCGTTTATTCCGATCTATTTTTGGCGCAGCGTTGCGGGTGTTGCTTATATTCTGTCGCTCCTGCTGCTGGGCTCGGTCGAATTTTTCGGTGCGGTCGGTATGGGGGCGGAACGCTGGATCGACCTGGGAGTCATCCGTCTGCAACCATCGGAATTGATGAAAATTACTTTGGTCATGTTTTTGGCGTTTTACTACGACTGGTTGGATCTGGACAAGAAATCGCGCCCGGTCTGGGTCATTATACCGCTGATTTTGATTGGTATTCCGATGTTTTTGGTTTTGCGTCAACCCGATCTGGGCACGGCGCTGTTATTGGGTGCGGGCGGGGCCACGGTGATGTTTCTGGCGGGCGTGAGCTGGTTTTATTTCGCCGCAGCATTTCTTGCGGTTGGTGGTCTGGTCGGTGGCGTGCTGTTGTCGCGCGGTACGTCGTGGCAGTTGCTCAAAGACTATCAGTTCCGGCGGATCGATACTTTTCTGGATCCGGCGACGGACCCTCTGGGTGCGGGTTACCACATTACGCAATCCAAAATCGCACTGGGGTCTGGTGGCTGGACGGGGCGCGGGTTCATGCAGGGCACCCAAAGCCGCCTTAACTTTCTACCGGAAAAACAAACCGATTTCATTTTCACCACGCTGGCCGAAGAGCTTGGCTTTATCGGCGGTATTTCACTGCTGGCGCTTTACAGCCTGATCGTCATTTTTTGCGTGGTGTCGGCGCTTAACAACCGTGACCGGTTCAGCGCGCTTTTGACCATGGGACTGGCGGCGACGTTTTTTTTCTATTTTGCGGTGAATATGTCGATGGTCATGGGGTTAGCGCCGGTTGTTGGGGTGCCGCTGCCGCTGGTGTCGTACGGCGGTACCGCCATGCTGGTCTTGCTGATCGCTTTTGGTTTGATACAAAGCGCGCATATCCATCGACCAAGGTAAGCCCCTATGACGATCAAAGTTTTATTTGCCGACCCCACCGAGTGGTTGGACTATAGACCGCATTTGCAAGTTGCTTTCGCGCGTGCCGGGCTTGACGTGTTTCTCAGCGACACAATCGATGAACCGGCGGATATCGACTATATCGTCACCGCGCCGTCCTCACAGCTGCAGGATTTCACGCCGTTTTGCAATCTTAAGGCGGTGCTCAATCTTTGGGCAGGCGTTGAAGGAATCACGGACAACCCAACGCTGAAGGTGCCGTTGGCGCGTATGGTCGAGCCGGGGATGACGCAAGGTATGGTTGAATGGGTGTTAGGCCATGTAATGCGACACCATTTGGAAACGGACCGCCACGTACTGCATCAGGACGGGGAATGGCGTCACAATTTTGTGCCACCGCTGGCCGCGCAGCGCCGTGTGACGGTGCTGGGTCTGGGGGCTTTGGGCACTGCTGTTGCAGACCGGTTGCACAGCGTGGGGTTTGATGTGTGCGGCTGGAGCCGAAGCAGTAAACCGGGCGCGGACTACCCGTGTTACACAGGTCAGGAACAGATTTCAGAGGCGCTGCAAAGCGCCGAAATACTGGTTTTACTAGTGCCGCAGACGCCGCGGACCCAAAACCTGATCAACGCGCAAACTTTGGCTCTGATGCCCAAAAACGCGGTCATTATCAATCCGGGTCGTGGTGGTCTTATCGACGACAACGCTTTGCTTGCTGCGCTCGACAGCGGCCATATTTCCCACGCCACGCTGGATGTGTTTGAGGTGGAACCTCTGCCCAAAAATCACCGGTTCTGGGCGCATCCGCATGTGACGGTGACGCCGCACGTTGCTTCAAGCACACGGCCAGAGTTTGCGGCCGAAACCATTGCCGAGAACGTCAAAAGGGGCGAATCCGGCGCGCCGTACCTGCACTTGGTGGATCGGGCACGCGGGTATTAGAGCGCCTCGCGCACCGCGTGTCTGAGATCAGGCAACAAATCCATCTCGAACCACGGGTTCTTTTTCAACCAGCCGCTGTTGCGCCAGGATGGATGCGGCAGCGGAAAGGTTGCGGGCGCATATGCGGCCCAGTCCATTACTGTCGCGCCCACACCTTTCCTGGCGGTTTGTCCCAGATGCCATTTTTGCGCATACCCACCGATCAGCAGCGTCAGACGGACGCCGGTCAGGGCGTTCAGAACTTTTTGCCGCCAGGTCCGCGCGCATATTTTTGGTGGCGGAAGGTCGCTGCCGGTATCGGAATATCCCGGAAAACAAAACGACATGGGCAGAATGGCGATCTTTGCTTTGTCATAAAAAATAGCGTCGTCGATTCCCATCCAGTCGCGCAGTCGGTCGCCGGACGGGTCTGTGAACGGTCGGCCGCTTTCATGCACGCGCGCGCCCGGCGCCTGCCCCGCAATCAGAATACGCGCGGTTTGCGACATCCAGAATACCGGGCGTGGTTCGTGCGCGGTTTTTGTGGTCAGAAATTTGTCAGCGCAAATGCGGCAGGCGCTGACTTGCGAATTCAGGAGTAAAATATCGGTATCCATTTAATAAGGCTACGGTGAAACTCCCGCCGGATAAAGTTGCTCTTGACAGGAAAATATATTTCGATATTTCTAGTATTATGAAAACGAATCACGATGATTTCCTCTCTATCGAGAATGCCGCCATGGCGTTTGCCGCGCTTGGTTCGGAACAGCGGCTTGCGGTTTTGCGCGCGCTTGTGCGTTCGGGCCCAAACGGTCTGTCGATAGGCGAACTGGGTCACGCCACGGGAATATCTGGCTCGACCCTGACCCATCACGTTAAATTTCTGACCCACGCCGGACTGGTCAATCAGACCAAAAAAGGCCGCTCGATCAACTGCGCTGCTGTCGCCTATGCCCGCATGGAAAGCCTGTCGGCGTTCCTGCTGGCCGAATGCTGTGCTGACGCCAAGGACGGCGGGCACGAAGATCACCAAAAGGTACAGACATGACAGACTCGACCCAAAATCCGGCCTCGGCGCTGAATATCTGGAACCGCATCGACAAGGCGTGGGCGTTTACTGCCGGAACTTTGATCCTCGTTGCTGTGCTGGCTCCAGGCCAACTGTGGCCAACTCTGGAGTTTGCGCTCAAAGCCTTTGGTCAAACCGCCGTCTTCATCGCGTTTGCCGTTCTCGCGATCGGATATTTGCGCGCCAGTGGCGCAGAATCTGTCGTCGCGGTGGCTTTCAAGGGCCGCGAAACCCGCATGATCATCGTGGCCGCACTGGTGGGAGGCATTGCGCCGTTCTGTTCGTGCGAAGTCATTCCGTTTATTGCCGCACTCTTGGCCATGGGTGCACCGCTATCGGCGGTCATGGCGTTCTGGCTGGCGTCGCCGTTGATGGATCCGGCGATGTTTTTGATTACCTCATCCGCGCTGGGCGCTGATTTCGCCATTGCCAAAACGCTGGCGGCGGTAGGACTTGGCCTTTTTGGCGGGTTCGGCGTTCTGGCGCTGACACCGACGGGACTATTTGCCGATCCGCTCAAGGACTCCAGTGTTTCGGGCTGCGGTTGCGGCACCAGTTCTTTTGACGACACGCCAAAGTGGAAAATCTGGCGCGATTCCGAACGGATGCAGGTTTTCCGCGCGGAATCTTTGAAAAATGCGCTGTTCCTGACCAAATGGCTGTTTCTGGCTTATGTGCTTGAAAGCCTGATGATCGCCTTTGTGCCCGCATCGTGGATCGCCGGCACATTGGGTGGAACCGGACTGCAGCCCGTTGTCATGGGCGCACTGGTTGGTGGTCCTGCCTATCTGAACGGCTACGCTGCCGTGCCGCTTTTGGCGGGCCTGATCGAGCAGGGCATGAGTCAAGGGGCGGCCATGAGCTTTGTGCTCGCCGGTGGCGTCAGCTGTATTCCCGCGGCTGTCGCAGTTTGGGCACTGGTCAAGCCAAAAGTCTTCCTTGCCTATTTGTCTTTTGCCTTTGCAGGCTCAGTCATCGCCGGAAGTTTATGGGCAATTGTACAATAAATCCCATTAACCGATTGCCCCGACCAATCCTTTCAATTAATTCGCTCTAACGATTTGCGAAAGGGTAGGTATGTACCGCGTCTGGGGATTTGTATCCAACTATTCAATTCTGTTAATCGCAGGGACAATCACTGCGCTTGTTTGGGCCAATACGGACGCCGCCAGTTATCATCATTTCGTTGAGTACGAACTGTTTAGCTCTGACTGGATCGGTGCGTTCCACGTGGAGTCCAGCGGCCACACCACGCGCGTCGTCACCCTGCATTACCTGATCAACGATATGCTGATGGCATTCTTTTTTGCCATCGCCGCCAAAGAAGTCTGGGAGGCTGTTGCCCTGAAAAACGGCTCTCTGCGCGGCAAAAAAGCGCTAACACCTTTGTTCGCGACGGCAGGTGGTATGCTGGGGCCGGTTTCGGTCTATCTGGGTCTGGCTTTGATTATGGGCTCGGACACCTACAGCGCGGTAGCCAACGGCTGGGCCATCCCGACGGCCACCGATATTGCGTTTTCGTATCTGGTAGGGCGCATCGTATTTGGCGCAGGGCATCCCGCAGTGCGTTTTCTGCTGCTTCTGGCGATTGCCGATGACGCGGTGGGGCTGATTATTCTGGCGGTGTTTTACCCGTCCGGCGAGCTGGCCCCGCTGTGGCTGTTGCTTTCGCTTGGCGCGGCAATCGGAGTCTTCGTCATCTTCAACTGGTTGCCCCGCCGTCTTGACCGTGGCAACCAGCTTCGCCCGGTTTCGACATGGGTGCGCAAACGCCTGTCGTTCTTACCCTATGCGCTGGCCGCTGCCGCCAGTTGGTTCGGCTTTTCGCAAGCCGGGCTGGAACCGGCACTTGGGCTTCTTCCCATCGTGCCGACGATCCCGCACGCCGACCGTGCATTCGGATTGTTTGCGGCGGCTGAACAGCATCTGACTGATCTGCTGAATAAGATAGAACATTGGCTGAAAACACCGGTCGAAGTTATTTTGTTTTTCTTTGGGCTTGCAAACGCAGGCGTCGAATTTTCGTCCATAGGTGATGCAACCTATCTGGTATTGGCCGGGCTTTTGATCGGCAAACCTTTCGGTATTTTTCTGTTCGGCTGGGCTGCGGCCAAGCCTATGCGGCTTGGATTGCCGGGTGGTATGCGCATATCAGACCTGTTCATCATCGGCTGTATCGCCGCCATCGGGTTTACCGTTTCGCTGTTCATAGCCTCGGTCGCATTTGAAAACGGTCCCGTTCAGGAAGCCGCCAAAATGGGCGCTCTGTTCAGCTTTGCCGCAGCCATCGTGTCAATTGTAGTTGGCAGACTTTTTCGGGTGGTCAAGCAACCGCACTGAAACACGCGCGGCAACAGGAATAATCGCGGCAATCGGCAGGCTTTGAGGCGAAATTCATTGCATAGTCGCCCTATGCGCCTTCATAATGCCGCAAACACCGGCTAACTTTGTTAAGAGCTGGGCGATAAGCTTGCGCCAAAGCAAGTACAACCGAGGTCAGAGCGGGATTAATCCCAATGCTTGAGTTTTTGAATGTCAGCAAGTCCTTTTGGACGGGCACGCAGCGCAAGATCATCCTTGACCGCGCGTCGTTTCGCGTCGACCTGGGGCGCAGTCTTGGCATTCTGGCTCCAAACGGCACCGGTAAAACCACGTTGATCAATATGATGGCGGGACTTGAAAAGCCGGATGAGGGCGAAATCCTGCGTAGTGCGCGCATTTCATTTCCGCTTGGTTTCATGGGCGGCGTGGTTTCGCGCCACACCGGCACCGAAAACGCGCGCTATATCGCCCGCCTTTATGGACTTGATCCCGATTACGTTGAGGCCTTTTGCCGATACCTCACAGGAATCGAAGAATATTTCGACATGCCCGTAGGCACTTATTCGGCGGGCATGAAATCGCGGTTTTCCTTTTCGCTTATGCTGGCGCTGGAGTTTGATATTTACCTGATCGACGAAGGCATGCCCGGCACCACTGATGTCGCATTCAACAAAAAGGCGGGATCGATCCTGAAAGACCGGTTGAAGTCGTCAACAGTGATCATCGTCTCGCATCAGGCAAAGACGCTTGAAAAATACGCACAATCGGCGGCGGTTCTGAAAAACGGACGCCTGACAATGTTTGACACGCTTCACGAGGCAAAACAGATGTACGATTATGAAACCCAAAGCTAAGAAATTCCGCATTCGGCGTTCAAGCAACTATTCCGGCGAAAACACCGGCGAACACCGCGCGACCCAGCAAATTTCTGCAGCGTCCCCTCCGCGCCCACGCCCCATCGACGACGATGAACGGGCGATGTTGTCGCCGCAGGCCGAAATAGAAGAGATAAAGCGCGAAAACCTGTCAGGACGCCAATTGCGCATCGCGCGCCGAGAATCGCAAAAACACGGGCTGAATGCGTCGTCGGATCTGGACGCGGTGCGTTTGCTCCGTAAGGCCGGTAAAGATCCGTTCAAACGTTCTGATTTGCTTGAACTCGTGGTCAGCGACACGTCGCAGGCGCAACTTCCAGCCGCAATCCGTCAGCCGCAACCGCCATCGACGGAGGTAATTACCGATCATCAGCGGTCGTTTGACGTGCGTCAAATTCAGATCGATCTGGTTAAACGCCGACGGCGGCGACTGGGCCTGATGCTAATTAAACTGGCATTTTTTGTTTTTGTGCCGACAGTGCTGGCGGGCTACTATTACTACAATATTGCAACGCCCATGTATTCGACGAAATCCGAATTCGTCATTCAGCAGGCCGACACTGCCAGCGCTGCGGGCATGGGCGGTCTTTTTGCAGGGACAGGATTTGCCACGACGCAGGATTCCATCACGGTCCAAAGTTACCTGAATTCACGCGACGCCATGAGCCGCCTTGACCACGACCACGGTTTCAAGGCGCATTTCCAGCAGGCGCATATCGATAGTATTCAGCGTCTGGAACCCACAGGCAGCAACGAAGCCGCCTATAGAATTTACGAAAAACGGGTCAAAATAGGATACGATCCGACCGAAGGCATCATCAAAATGGAGGTGGTCGCCGCTTCGCCCGAGGCAAGTCGTGAATTTTCAGAGGCGCTGATCGGTTACGCGGAAGAGCAAGTTGATCAATTGACTCAGCGTCTTCGCGCCGACCAGATGAAAGGCGCGCGCGACAGCTATGAAGAAGCCGAAGCCAATATGTTCGGCGCCCAGCGGCGGGTTCTGGAGCTGCAAGAGGCGCGCGGCGTGGTCAGTGCCGATTTGGAAATTTCATCCCGGATGCAACAGATCAGCGCCTTTGAGGTTGAACTCAAGAATCGCAAACTGGAATTGGCCGAGCTAAAAGACAACCCGCGACCGAACGCAACCAAGGTGCAACTTGGCGAAAAAGCAATCGTGCGACTGGAAAGCCTGATCCACGAAATGCGCCGCGATATGACCGAAGGCAGTAACTCGTCGGCGTCGCTTGCCAAAATATCCGGAGAACTGGTCATTGCGCAGGCCGATTTGCAGACCCGCCAGCTAATGCTTAGCCAGTCCTTGCAACAGCTTGAAACCGCCCGGATCGAGGCCAACCGTCAGGTGCGTTATCTGTCGCTTGGCGTGCGTCCTGTTCCCCCGGACGAGGCCACTTATCCGCGTGCCTTCGAAAATACTTTGCTGGCGTTCTTGATTTTTGGTGGCATTTACTTGATGGCATCGCTGACGGCATCGATTTTGCGTGAACAGGTCACCGGGTAGCATGTTTGAATTTGATATCGGAAATCTGCGGGTCGGCAACCGCCTGCCGCTGGTGCTGATTTCCGGCCCCTGCCAGCTTGAAAGCGTCGATCACGCATTGATGATCGCCACAACGCTGAACGATGCCTGCACCGCCGCCGGCGTCGGATTCATTTTCAAAGGATCGTTTGACAAGGCCAACCGCACCGCGCTGTCCGGCAAACGCGGTATGGGCATAGATCAGGGTCTGAAAGTCCTGGAGGCCGTAAAGTCCGAAATTGGCTGTCCCGTTTTGACCGACGTGCACGTACCGGACCAGTGCGCCACAGTGGCCGCCGTGGTCGACGTTCTGCAAATCCCGGCGTTTCTGTGCCGTCAGACCGACCTGCTTTTGGCTGCCGGCAATTCGGGGGCTGCGATCAACGTCAAAAAGGGCCAGTTTCTGGCCCCGTGGGACATGCCAAATGTGGCCGAAAAGCTGGCCTCGACCGGAAATAAGCGCATCATGCTGTGCGAGCGCGGCACCTCGTTTGGCTATAACACGCTGGTTGCTGATATGCGCGGCCTGCCACAGATGGCCAAAACCGGTTATCCTGTGGTCATGGATGCAACGCACTCCGTGCAACAGCCCGGTGGCATGGGTGGATCATCCGGCGGGCAACGCGAATTCGCGCCGGTGATGGCCCGCGCCGCTGTGTCGCTGGGTGTAGCGGCGGTGTTTTTGGAAACCCATCAAGCGCCCGATACAGCCCCGTCGGACGGTCCCAACATGATACCTCTGGGGCAAATGCCCGATTTGATTAACGCGTTGATAGAATTTGATAACTTGGCTAAAAAGCACCCGATTGAGCTGTGAGTTTCGTTAAGCCAAATTTATTGCCGGAGACATTCAAGTGACCAGACCCCGCGCGACAGTTACTCAGAACACATGGGATTTTCTGCGCGAACCGATGATCACCCCCACCGGTTTTCGCGAATACGACGCCCGTTGGAAGTACCCCGACGAAATCAATCTGCCCGGCATCACCGCGCTTGGTATGGGGCTGGGCACCCAGATGTTTGAGGCCGGGATTGAACCGGTCATCGCCGTGGGCAATGATTACCGCGACTATTCGCTGACCATCAAGAACGCGCTGATGCTGGGGCTGGTCCAAGCAGGAATTTGTGTCAAAGACATCGGCCCCGCCGTGTCGCCCATGGCGTATTTTGCCCAGTTTCATCTGGACGCGCCTGCGGTGGCCATGGTCACGGCGTCGCACAATCCAAACGGCTGGACCGGCGTCAAAATGGGGTTCGAACGCCCGCTGACCCATGGCCCCGATGAGATGAACCGCTTGCGCGATATCGTTCTGAACGGCGAAACCCGCGCCCGCGACGGCGGCAAAATCACGCGCGTTGACGGCGTGATGGACGCATATATCGACGATTTGTGCGGCGATTTCAAAATGAACCGCAAGCTCAAAGTGGTTTGCGCCACGGGCAACGGCACGGCGTCTGCTCTTGCGCCGCTGGTGCTAAGGCGTATCGGTGTCGACGTCGTGGCGTCACACAATGATTTGGATTACACGTTCCCGCATTATAACCCCAACCCCGAAGACATGGAAATGCTGCACGACATGGCGGACAGCGTGCGCAATTCCGGTGCCGACATGGCGCTTGGCTTTGACGGCGATGGCGATCGTTGCGGCGTTGTGGATGACGAAGGCGAGGAAATATTCGCCGACAAGGTCGGCGTGATCATGGCGCGCGACTGGGCCAGGATGTATCCCGGCGCAACTTTTGTGGCGGACGTGAAATCGACGGGGCTGTTTGCGTCGGACCCCGAACTGATCAAACACGGCGTCAAAGCCGATTACTGGAAAACCGGCCACAGCCACATGAAGCGGCGGGTGCGCGAAATCGGCGCGCTCGCGGGGTTTGAAAAATCGGGGCATTATTTTTTGGCGCAACCCATCGGGCGTGGTTACGACTGCGGCATGCGCGTGGCGGTCGAGCTATGCAAACTGATGGACCGCAATCCGGATAAGACAATGTCGGACCTGCGCCGCGCCTTGCCACAAACCTTTTCCACCCCAACGATGTCGCCCTATTGCGCCGACAGAGAAAAATACGACGTGCTGAAACGCATCGTTGCCAGACTGGTAGCGCGTGCTGACAAAGGTAGCACGCTTGGCGGGCGCGCGATCACCAATGTGGTCACCGTGAACGGTGCACGGGTGCAACTGGACAACGGCGGCTGGGGGCTGGTGCGGGCGTCATCCAATACACCCAATTTGGTGGTGGTCTGTGAAAGCCCCGACAGCGACGCGGAATTGCGTGCCATATTCAAAGACCTTGACGCAGTGATCCGCACAGAACCAAGCGTCGGCGACTACGATCAGACGATTTGAAAGCGCGCAAAATTTTTCTTTATTTGCCC
This sequence comes from uncultured Rhodobacterales bacterium, assembly GCA_964588725.1. Classification (GTDB taxonomy): domain Bacteria; phylum Pseudomonadota; class Alphaproteobacteria; order Rhodobacterales; family Rhodobacteraceae; genus UBA5972. Next base: position 14,082 of record CAZPQL010000036.1, on the reverse strand, counting down.
TTGGAACCGCGTTAAAGGCATTCAAGGCAATGACGATGGCGTCGTCAGGTGCGGCTTTGCACCGGCCTGCAGAGACCCTGCGCTCCCATCCTGCACGCCCGGATTAATCGCCCGGGATATCTTGCACCCGGGTCAACACCCGGAGGTTCCCCATGAACGCCCTTTTCACACCCCGACCTGACTTTTCCTCGTTTGCCAACGGCGCAAAGGCCCCCCTGCCTTTTGCGAAGTCAGAATACGACACCCGCCTGCACCGCCTAAGAGCCACGATGAACAAGGCCGATATCGACGCTGTTGTCCTGACATCGATGCACAATATCGCGTATTTTTCTGGCTTTTTGTACTGTGCGTTTGGCCGTCCCTACGCCTGCGTCGTGACGCCGGACAAAGCTGTGACTGTTTCGGCAGGTATCGACGGCGGCCAGCCCGGGCGGCGATCGGCCTGTGATAACATCGTTTATACCGACTGGCAGCGTGATAATTTCTGGCGCGCGGTGCGTTCGGTCACCGGCACCGGCGCCGCGATCGGCGTAGAGGCGGACCACCTGACTTTGCAACAATCAGACGCGCTTGACACATGCCTTGCACCCAAATCCCGCTACGATATTTCCGGCGAAACCATGACCCAGCGCATGATCAAAAGCCCGGCTGAAATCGCCCTGATCCGTGAAGGTGCCCGGATTGCCGATTTAGGTGGATACGCCATTCGCGACGCCATTTGCAGCGGCACGCGGGAAATTGACGTGGCCATGGCAGGGCGAAATGCCATGGAGATCGAAATTGCGCGATCATTCCCGGACAGCGAACTGCGCGACTCGTGGGCGTGGTTTCAATCGGGGCTGAACACCGACGGCGCGCACAATCCGGTTACCACCCGCGAATTGCGCCGAGGCGATATTCTTAGCCTGAACACCTTCCCGATGATTTCGGGTTACTACACTGCATTGGAGCGCACCTTGTTTTTGGACCAGCCGGATACCGCGTCGCTGAACATCTGGCACGCCAATATTGCCGCGCATGAGTTGGGTCTGTCCCTGATCAAACCCGGTGCGACATGTTCTGACATAACAGCCGCGCTCAACACGTTTTTTAAGGAACGCCGGTTGCTGCAATACCGTTCGTTTGGATACGGGCATTCGTTTGGTATCCTGTCGCATTATTACGGGCGCGAAGCGGGACTGGAACTTCGCGAAGACGTGGATACGGTGCTCGAACCGGGCATGGTGGTGTCGATGGAACCGATGCTGACAATCCCGGAAGGCACACCCGGAGCAGGCGGCTACCGCGAGCACGATATACTGGTCGTCACTGAAAACGGGGCCGAAAATATCACCGCGTTCCCGTTTGGGCCGGACCATAACATCATTAATTAAGGCATTTCGCGCAATATATGGGGTCCAGTATGTCGCCGAATACGTTGAAATGTTTGATTTCAGGCAACCCCGGGTGAGTCCGGTTTGACGCGAAATGCTTAGGGCGAGCTAAAAGTCGGGGCTGACCGGCGCAATCGCAGGCCAGCCCTTTTCAATCGCCCGCCCCGCGTCCAGCAAAATATCCTCGCGGTATCGTGCCGCCACCAGTTGCACACCCATCGGAGAAGTTCCTGAAAATCCGGTGGCGACCGCCAATACCGGCAGTCCCAGTGCCGGAAAGCCAATCTGCGTTAGTTGCGCATCCATGATGGCGTTGAACCGCGCCTCAGAGCGTTGATCTTCCTGCTGGGCAAACGGCAGTTCCCCCGATACGGGGCAGATCAACAGCGGATATTGTTGCAGAAACAGGCTCCACTCGCGCAGACAACTGGCCCTGCGTTGAAAGGCATCCAACAGGCCGTCTGCATCCAAAACCGCAGAACGGCTTTGCATGACCGAGAACACGAAATCAGCCTCCGGGTCGGCCTCTCGCGCGAACATCGGTAAGGCACCTCGTCGCATTTCCGCCAGCCAAAGCTGGGCGTTGATCTCTGCGGGCGTGACAAGCGACGGCGGAACAATCTCTGCCACGTCCCAGCCCTCTGCCTGCAACTGCCGCGCAGCGCGCCGCAAAGCGGTTTCAACTTCCGGCGCCACATCCATCCCGTCCGGCGCGACGCAAAGTGCTGCCTTCTTTGGAAATTCGCTTTGATTCAGCGGCACGGGTGCATACCACGGATCCAGCGCAGAGGCTGCCGCCATCGACTGCAAGCCCAGTTCAATATCGTCAATAGATCGCGCGATAGGCCCCGACACGGCCATAATTTGCCCGCCAATGAAACGATCCGGCGCCGCCGGATTAAACGCCGGAACCCGCCCCAGTGTGGGCCGCAACCCGTGCAACCCGCAGGCATAAGCGGGATAGCGCACGGAACCGGCAATGTCGGTCCCGTGCCCCAGTGCACAGATGCCCGAAGCCACGGCCGCCGCCGCACCGCCCGACGACCCACCGGGCGTCAGGCTTTTGTCGTGCGGGTTAAAAGTCTGGCCGTGCAGGTTATTTTTGGTAAACCACCGCAGCGAGAACGCCGGGGTATTGGTCCGCCCGACGATCACCGCCCCGGCAGAACGCAAATTGGCGACAACCGGATTATCAGTCTCGGCAATCAAGTCTTTTTGGATCACCAACCCGTTGGTGGTCGCGTGACCCGCCTGATCAACGTTGACTTTGATCGTGACCGGGACGCCGCACAGCGGCCCGGGATCGACGCCTTTCGCCAGCTTGGCATCAATCGACTTCGCCGCGGCCAGAGCCTCTTGCGGAAATTCCTGAACGACCGCGTTCAATGCGCCGTTGACGTGAGCAAGGCGCTTCAGATGTGACGTCGCCACCTCGACCGCCGAGACTTTGCCGGCGCGCACCATAGCGGCAATCCTGGACGCAGTAAGCTGCCAAATTTCAGACATGCCGGTTCTTCCTGTTGAACGCCTTTATCCGCATCAGTTAGGCGATTTAGATCACCACAATCAATGGCGTTGCGGATTTACACAACCTGCCCCGCCGCCCATCCCGATGACCATGCCCACTGGAAATTGTAGCCGCCCAGCCAGCCGGTGACATCTACCACCTCACCGATGAAATACAGCCCCGGCATTTTGTTGGCCTGCATTGTTCGGGCGTCCAGCGCGTCCGTCGACACGCCCCCTAGCGTGACTTCGGCGGTGCGGTAGCCTTCGCTACCAATCGGTTTCAAGTGCCAGCTCGACAGACGCGCCGCAAGCGAAAGAAGCTCGGCGTCAGAAAAATTGGCCAGTGCCATTTGGGGTGCGTCTTTGCAAACCAACTGCGCCAACCGTTTTGGGATGACCTGTGCCAGCGTGTTGGGCGCGTTCAATCTGCCCTGGTTTTTTTTGGCAAAGCGCAGAAAGCTGACCGCGTCCTGACCGGGCAGCAGATCGACCGAAATGGTTTGACCTTCGCGCCAATAGGACGAAATTTGCAGGATCGACGGTCCCGACAACCCACGGTGCGTAAACAACATGCCCTCGCGAAAACCCATTGATCCGCAGGACACGCGCGCATCCAGTGATAGCCCGGCAAGCGTTTTCAACGCGACCAGCTCTTGCGGCGCAAAAGTCAGCGGCACAAGAGCCGGGCGCGTATCTTCGATTTTCAAGCCAAATTGTGTTGCTATCCGGTAGCCAAAATCACTGGCGCCCATTTTTGGAATGGATTTTCCGCCGCAGGCCACCACCAGAGATTCAGCGCGAATTTGTTGCCCGTCAATCGACATGCAAAACTTGCGTTCGACGTGCCTGACCTGATTTACAACCGCGCTCAATCGCAGTTCGGCCCCTGCTGCAGTCATCAAAGACACCAGCATTTCAATAATTTGTCTGGCGGAGCCATCACAGAACAGTTGCCCCAGTGATTTCTCGTGCCATAGGATGCCGTGTTGCTCGATCAGAGCGATGAAATCACTCTGATTGAACCGGCTTAAAGCAGAAATGGCGAATTTCGGATTTTGCGACAGGAAATTTTCAGGTTTGCAATAGAGATTGGTGAAATTGCAGCGCCCGCCGCCCGAAATCCGTATTTTGTCTCCGGGCGTGCGATTGTGGTCGACGATCAACACCCGTCGACCGCGTCGCGCCGCCTCAGACGCACAGAACATTCCAGCCGCACCGGCCCCGATTATGACGACGTCATAGCTTTGCATTTGCCGGACTTAGCGAGGCCCACACCGTTTCACAAGCCACGCAATTTGGGGCTTGATGCAAACCTGCGCCGCGCGTAAATAGCGCCCATTGCTGGGGTGTAGCCAAGTGGTAAGGCATCGGTTTTTGGTATCGTGTACCGTAGGTTCGAATCCTACCACCCCAGCCAACACATCTAACACGTTGATATAATTACGTGTTATTTGAATTTGTTCCGGATGTTCGGAGCTCATGTGCGGCGGTTGAATTCGCCAGACTGCGCTATCGCGACAAACAACCGGAATCTGCGGTGCGCCGGGAAACAGGTTTTTCACGCCAGCAGTTTGCCGTCAACACGACTGTTAACCCGGCGCGCGCGATATCGATACGCCCGACACGGGCAAATATCGCTGTGCCCACAGGGTGCGTCTTCCGTCAAAGTACCAAAAGACGTTTCCAGAACACAACATGCTGGTCCGGTGTTGCATCATTCACAGTGCCTGCCGCAACTTCCGGCTCAAGCAGCTTTGAAACAGCGCGCTTCGGTTCAGTGCCCGGCGATATGCGTTTCGGTGGTGAATCCGTATGGCGCATTAAGTCTGTGCACAAAATAAATCGGTTTGGTTGCCATACACGCCGGATAGTCTCCGTAGCGCAAGGCGGTCGCGACCGAGGGGATCACCGTCGCCGGAATGGCACCCACCTGGGCGAATGTCGGCCTGTGGACATGTCCGCAGAACAGTCCGATCACGTGTGGTGAACCTTTCAATGTATCGGCAAGCCGAGCCATGACATCAAGATCGTCAAAGTGAAACCGCTCGGGTCCGACAAACACTTCAAACGGTGGGTGGTGGGTAAAAACGGCTGTCGGTTTGTCGGTATCGTTCGCCAGCGTTTTCTGAAGACGGGCGATCCGACGGGTGCAATACGTGCCCTTTGGGCTGCCCATATTGACCGTGTCGAGCATCAAAAGCCGAACCGGAAGTTCTTCTACGTCATATTCGATGAACGTATCTTCATCCGCAAGATACCCGTCACATGAAAACACGGCGCGCAGACCTGCACGGTCATCCTTGTTACCTGCCATCACATAGACCGGCGCTTTGGCGCGACCAAGAATTTCGGCGGCGGCGGCATATTCGTCTGCACGTCCGTTGTGAACGATATCGCCGGTGTGTACGATTGCATCAGGCGCAGGATCGAGCGCATTGATGTCGTCAATCACCGCGTTGAAATCGGCAAGCCGTTGCTGGCCGTCGGGGCCGTCCAACAGCAAATGCGTGTCAGAAATCTGCGCGATGATCACGGACCGGTCCTAGCCAGAGGATTTCAGATCCGCGTAATAGTCCTGCAGAATGGCGACAACCTCGGGGCGGCTGAATTCCGGTGGAATGTCCTCTTTGTTGGCCAGCATTTTACGCTGTTCGGTGCCGGAAATCTGAACGCGTTCTTCAGATCCATGCGGACAGGTTCTGCCGGTGGCCATGCCATTGCATTTGCGGCAATAGAATGTGATGTCGATCTTAAGCGCCTTTGTATCAAGCGCGCCGTCCCACAGTTCGTCAAAGATATGATGCGCATCAAACGGCCCGTAATAATCGCCGACACCTGCGTGATCTCGCCCAACCACCAGGTGCGAACAGCCAAAGTTTTGACGAATCAAAGCATGCAACAGGGCTTCGCGCGGACCGGCAAAACGCATTTCAATCGGATAACCCGCCTGAATCACGGTGCCGGGACAAAAGTAATTGTCGATCATCGCCTGAATGGCCTTTGTGCGCACCTCGGCCGGAATGTCCCCGGCTTTCAGCTTACCCAGAACCTGATGTACGAAAATGCCGTCCGTGACCTCGATAGCGATTTTGGCAAGATGCTCGTGGCTGCGGTGCATTGGATTGCGGGTTTGAAACGCCGTGACGCGCGACCAGCCGTTGGCCGCGAACATTTCACGCGACTGCAGAGGGCGAATGTAAAGATCGGGATACTTGGCCGGGTATTCGCCTTCGCTCAGCACTTTGACCGGACCAGCCAGATTGACACCGCCCTGCGCCAGAACTTTGGCGACACCCGGGTGTTCGGGATCGGTTGTGCGATAGACGTGCTGCGATTCCAGATCACGGTCGATTGCGTATTTTTCGCGCACTTCCATTGTGGCAAGGATCTCGCCGGACTCGGCCTCGACCAGTGCGATGGAGTCACCGATTTCCAATCCCTCCGCCACGTTCTCTGCGCCCGGAAGCGTGATCGGGATCGGCCAGAACACGCCGTTGTCCAGCTTCATGTCCACACAGGACCCATGCCAGTCGGCCTGCCCCATAAAGCCGTCCAGCGGCGTATAGGCCCCCATGGCCAACATGAACACGTCCGATGTTGCACGACTGTCAAGCGTCACCTGCTTTAGTGTTTTTGCGCGCTCGGATTCTGCCGCGTGCTCAGCGCCTTCCAGCAAAAGAGGTAAGACAGTTTCAGAGCCGTGCGGCGGGACAAGTTTGGACATGGTGCGTTGTTCCTTGATTGGATTGGGCTGAGACAGTTTGGTCTTTGCGGCCCGTACCAGCGCGATAAATCGCTGATACGCAGGGCTAACGAAATCCCGAACGCTGAACGTCAGTATCGTGCGACGCACAGTGGAAACGTGGATCGGTTTTCAGCGAAATGCTGACGGTTCCGCAACCCAGCGCATTCATACGGTTTGGCCAAGCAGCCTTGGGTCGTTTACGGACGTTTTGGCGTCTCGTAGGGGACCTCTTTCTGGAAGGATTTCCAGACCATTTCGTAGCCGACAAAGCCCTTTTTGTTAGGCTTTTTTTGACGCGTCGTGTAATAGGGCGTCACGCCGTCGGGAACTTTGGGTTTTGGTTTTTGATCGCTCATAAGTCACCTTTTTTCTTTGGTTTGCTTAACATCCGGGGAACTGGATTTCCAGAACCGAGTCGTCTTTAGACAGCGGCATTTAGCCCCTGAATATTTTTGATTTTCACTTGTGCTCATACCGGCCTCAATCGAGACGGATCGATGTCGGCGTTTTCTACGATTGCGCCGCCCGCCTGTATTTCCTCGGTGGTTGCTTCGCGCACGCTGAGAACTTCAAGCGAAAACACCACTTCCCGACCGCACAGAGGGTTATTGCCGTCAACCGTCAGCGTGTCGTCGTCGATCCGCGTGACCAGAAAACTGCGGCTCTGGCCATTTTCGTTTTCCATGAGAATTGCGGTGCCAATTTCGTGGTACTCTTTAGGGACGTTATTGATGTGATCGGTAAAAACCAGGGATTCATCGCGCGGCCCGTAAATTTGATTGCCGTCGATTTGGACGTCAACAACGTCGCCTGCAGCTTTACCCTGCAATTGTTCATGCACGAAAGGTGAAAGAATTTCGTTCTGCCCGTGAATATATCCCAGCGGAAATTCAACGCTGGTCAATTCGTGGCCAGAGTTCTTGTCGGTCACTTTGTAGGTGACTTCGACAAATTTTCCGTCCTGAACGGTATCACTCATTTGCAAACCATACGTGCTGCCTAAAAAATGGATGCCGCAAAAATCACGACTTTTTCGTCTTCGTAACCAAGAACCAGCCTGCCCAGCCACTCTCCCGGTCTGGCCGAACTGCGTTGCCGGTAAAGAACCGTTACATGCTCGCCGCGCCGGATGATGCCAAGACAATCAAATTCATTGGAAAGATTTCTGGCCAGTTCACTATTGGCAAACTGGTGTCCAACCTCGATCTGATTCATGGCTTGCGCGAATGAAACGGAAAAGTTCTTGACGAATTCGCCGTATTCGCCGCTGTTGGAATGCGTGATCAACTCAAGCCAAAGCGGCTCGGCTTTGGCCAGAATGTCCTCATCGCTATTTTCAATAATATTCACGCGCAGTACTTTGCTGATTGGGTTAACGTAGCTTAGTCATTCAGAGCAAAACGACCCGCACGGGTGGTACGGGCCTTTGGCTTTGCCCGGGCAGCGGCTCTGAACGCGCCGCTGCCGCGGAAATTTTATTCTGCAGCTTTGACATCTTCGGCGTCGACAATGTGATAGCAAGGTGCTTTCTCCATTGTGTATTCGCCGGTTTTTGGATCGCGGCGTGAAACCGTCAGAACGTGCCAGTTCTCGTCGTCCAGTTTCATCGCGTCACCGCGATAGTAGTAGCCCGGCCAGCGGGTTTCTTTGCGGAACAACGTGTGTTGTGTGACACATTCTGCGGCGCGATGACGGTGCTTCAGTTCCCACGCACGCAAAAGTTCGTGGATGTCTTTCGCAGCCAGACTGTCAAGATCCTCTTCCATGATCGCGAGTTTCTTAAGCCCGATAAGCAAAAGACTCTCGTTGGTCATATAGTTCACGCCCGTACCGCCACAATATTCGTCCATCAGCTTTTGCAGACGGTCCAGGCCCTGGCTTGGATTGATATAGTGTGGATTGACGTCACCCGCGACGATGGCATTGCGGTAAATCTTGTAATGCTCCATCGGCTTGAAGATTTCAACTTCGCGGCGTTTGATCTGTTCGCTCGAGACAACGATGCCTTCGGCTTTGCCGTCGTCGATGTATTGACAAGCGGCTTTCGCGGCCAGACGACCTTCGGTGAATGAGCCGGACGAAAACGCGTGCGGCGTACCGCCCACGGCGTCACCGGCCCCAAACAGACCTTCGATCGTCGTCATACGGTTGTAGCCCCAGAAATACTCGGGCGGTGAGATATCCTCGGGACCTGAGCACCAGGCACCACTGCCCGTTGCGTGGGACCCCATCACGTAAGGCTCAGAGGTCGTCAGCTCGGGGTTCTCGTTCTTGGGGTCCACGTCAGTCGCCGCCCATAGAACGGCCTGACCGATGGTCATTCCGAGAAAGTTTTCCCAACCAACCTCTTCAAGATGCGGGTCCTGGAAGGAATGCATGGTGACCATGTGAATGGGGCCGCGACCGGCATTGACTTCGTTGATCAGCGCATGGTTTCGCAGACAGGTAGGGATCGGTCTGTGGCTAAGGTGCGAAATTTCCGGATCCAGATATTCCTTGCCCACCATCTTTTGCAGCTCGGGGAACCAGTTGGATTCGTATTCCTCGCCCAAACAGTTTTGCGTGTAGGTTTTGAGGTGCAAAAAGTATGCACCGACAGGGCCGTAACCGTCTTTGAAACGCGCCAGAACGATGCGGTTTTCCATTTGCGTCATCTTGGCACCGGCGTCGATCATCAACCCGTAAGCCGACGCAGACGACCATGGTGCGTACCATGTGCGACCGGACCCTTCACCCACGGAACGTGGTTTGAAGATGTTCGAGGCACCACCGGCACCACAGATCACGGTCTTGGATTTGAAGACGTGGTAGTTGCCTGTACGGACGTTGAAACCGACGGCACCGGCAACGCGGTTTTCCTTGCCGTCATCCATCAACAGATGGGTAACGCAAACGCGGTTGTAAATTTTGTCAGCCGATTTCTTGGCCGCCTCGGCCACGATGGGCTTGTAGGATTCGCCGTGAATCATAATCTGCCAACGGCCTTCACGCAGGTATTGCCCGGTTTTCGGGTCCTTCATGATGGGCAGGCCCCATTCTTCGAACTGGTGCACGGTGCTGTCAACGTGGCGGGCCATGTCAAACAGAAGGTCTTCGCGTACCATGCCCATAAGGTCGATACGCGCGTAACGCACGTGGTCCTCGGGGTTATTCTGGCCCCAGCGGGTGCCCATATAGCAGTTGATTGCGTACAAGCCCTGCGCCACCGCGCCAGAGCGGTCGATATTGGCTTTTTCAGCAATGACTATTTTCTTGTCCTGCCCCCAAAATCTGGCTTCCCATGCCGCACCGGTGCCGCCAAGGCCTGCGCCGGCAACAAGAATATCAATACCGTCTTCAACGATCGTTTTATAAGCCATCAGTAGTATACGCCTTTTTTCATCTCTAGACCGTTGGTTTCCAGTGTGTGCAAGCCGCCGTCATCCATTCGAATATACTGCGGTTCGCTGAACAGCATTTCGCTGTCGCGCATTTCCTGCGTTGGGCCGGACTCTTTTGCCAGTTCGGGGATTGCCGTGCCCCAGGGTTTGGTTGTGATCGGCGACAGGAAGTTCTTTTCGCGACCGTCGCGGAACTTGATCTTCCAGGCAATCGTGCCTTTTTGTTCGTCGCGATTAACCCGGACGCTGTGGCCAAGCGGCGCGAAATCTGCGTAACCGCGCACATCGATCGCGTCTTGCGGGCAGGCCTTGACGCAGGAATAGCACTCCCAGCACATGTTTGGCTCGATGTTATAGGCGCGGCGGTAGGTTTCATCGATGTGCATGATGTCCGAGGGACAGATGTCGACGCAGTGTCCACAGCCGTCGCATTTTGTCATATAAACGAAAGTTGGCATGAGCCCGTTCCTTATCTCTTCGAATGGATTTTATTTGTTGTTGTTCAGTAGTGGTTGGGCGCTTCGCGCTTGATGCCCAGGCCCATATCCATCGGCGCGTCCTGTAACAAATCCATGGAGTGGCGTTTCTGCTGTTCGGGATCGTCGCGGCTTAGTGTTGGCATGTTGTGGGCAGAGCCATTTGCGTCAGCCACCCGTTTTTCGAACGCCGCGGCTGGCTTAAAGAACATGTGCGAAAATTTCGACCATGGAACACCAGCAAACAGAACCGTCGTGGCAATAAGATAAAGCCCCAGAAAGATCACCGCAGCGCCACTGCCCGAGTTTTGCAGAACTGCCCATATAAGGGCAGATGTGTTGCTTGCCAGAAGCGAAACGATAAACAGGTCGGCCCGTACCAGTCGCAGAGGTGGGTTGCCTTCGGAATTAACGTCCACGCGGATGAAAAACCAGAACCAATAACCACCGACACACACCATAAGAGCCCCGACAAACCAAAGCGCGACGACGGTTTCAATTGTGGTCGAATCCGCCGCAACCAACCCAAAGACCAAAACGATGGTCATAAGAAGGTTCAGGACAAAACCGTACATGCCCAACAGATGGGCCACGCGGCGGCGTGGATTGCAGAACTCGCCCGATGTCAGCACGTCGACCACTGCGGTCTGGACTGCGATCGAAACTTTTTCTCCGGAGCCAACTTTGCGTGTGCTCTGTGCCTCGGCTTCTGTCTTAATTTTGAAAAAGTACTTTGCGCTTTTCTTGTGCATAACGTCAAAAAGCGTTCCCCCAACGACCAGCAAAATCATGACGATGACATAGCCTTGCATGATGTCGCTGGATATGTAGGTGGATAGTTCCCCAAAAGGATTTGTCGTGAACATTTACTTGATTTCCCCAGATCATTCGGTGTCTGCGGCGCACCCTACAAGATATAATTGATTATGCAATATTGAAATCTAATAATCTAGATTTGTGAATATGTTGCGTTTTTTGTAGCCGAAATTTTCAAAATCACACTGTCCGCGTGTCCAAATTGTAATTTATGGAAAACCGGCAAATTCGCCTGTTCACATTAATAAACCTCGGGTGTGATACGTTAATCACGGCTCTGTTACACTTTGGTCGCGGCGCCGCACCGGCGCAGATACCGAGGCCCGCCACCGGTTTCAGGCGTGTCTGAATTGAAAACCACCGCACCATCGCATCGCCGTTTACGCGGTGTGGTTTTTCGCCGCAGAACGCGGCGTGAAGCTGATTTCACCTTTTCAAACGACCGAATCCTTACACCGGCTTCCGTACACACATGCCGGGATTTTGGACCCGCACCGCCGAACCCCGGGCACCTCCGTCCAACAGGATCGTTTGACTGGATCCGCCTCACAAGCTTCGTTGTAGTTCACGACATATTCTGCAATCGTTCCGTCAGCCTTTTTAGTCAGCCAACAAACCGAACATGCACCGTCTTTTTCATCTGGAAACCTTCAACACAAACGGCATCCGTATGCGCGCCGCTGTTGCCGGGTCTGGTCCGCTGATCGTGATGGTCCACGGCTGGCCCGAACTGTGGTATTCTTGGCGTCACCAGATCGGGCCACTGGCAAAAGCCGGCTATAAGGTTGCCGCGATTGATGTGCGCGGGTACGGCGGCAGCGACAAGCCCTACGAAATCAGGGCTTACGACATGCAAACGATGATGGCGGACATCATTGGGGTGATCGATCATTTTGGTGCGGATCAGGCCATATTGATCGGGCACGACTGGGGTGCACCAATATGCTGGAATACGGCGGCGCTTTTCCCGGAACGTGTGTCGGCAGTGTCTGGCTTAAGCGTACCTTACCGCAAACGTGCATCCATTTCTTTTCCGGCACTGTGGGAAATATTCTACAAGGACCGGTTCTTTTATCAGCGCTATTTTCAAAAAGAAGGCGTCGCCGAAGCAGAACTTGAACGCGATGTCGGCGTCAGCTTGCGCAAATTTTACTACGCGATCTCTGGCGACGCGCCCAATATGGATCATTGGAGAAACCGCGATTTGGATGGTGGATTGCTTGAAGGAATGCCCGATCCTGATCCTTTTCCCGATTGGTTGACCAAAGATGATCTGGATTACCTTACCACAGAGTTCACGGCCGGTGGTTTTCGCGGCCCGTTGAACCGGTATCGCAATCAGACCGTCGATTTTGACGAATTACCGCAAATGGGCGTGCCACCGATCCACCAGCCTTCGTGCTTTATCGCCGGTTCAGACGATCTTGTGCGCAATTTGATCCCGGGTCACGACGGATATGTTGATCCTGCCGAAAACTGCACCGATATGCGGGTCTGCAAGATTATCGCGGGCAAGGGCCATTGGATTCAGCAAGAGGCCCCCGACAGGGTTACAGACGCTTTGCTGGGATTTTTGCGAAACCTTCGCAATTGATACTCTGCCCGGCAATTATACCTTAACCAAATCGGGAAATGTCCAGTTGAACATTTTGTGGTGGCGGGGCAACTTTGCTGCAGATCCGCACTAAATTAAGGCCGGAACCCAAAATCGAAAGACCCGCGATGAACTTTGTTTTCGATGACAAACAGCGCCGTCACGATCCCAAATCGTTTTTTACCGGGGGAGTCAAAAAGCCCAACCCCGAGCAACCGGCGCGAATTGACGCCCTGCTGTCGGGCGCTTTGGCCGCCGGGCTAAAACGCGTCAAACCCGTTGATCAGGGTTTGGCGCCGGTTGCAGCGGTTCACACGCCCGAATATCTGACGTTTTTGCGCAATATTCACGCGCGGTGGATGCATATCGAGGGTGGCTCGGACGAAGTGATCCCCAATATCCATCCCGCCGAGCGGTCGCAGGTCAGCTATCCGAAATCGGCGGTGGGTCAGGCGGGTTATCACATGGCCGACACCGCCTGCCCGATTTCGACCGATACGTGGGACAGCGCCTACTTCAGCGCCCAAAGCGCCGCAACCGCAACCGATCTGGCCTTACGCGGCGATAAATCTGCTTACGCACTTTGCCGTCCGCCCGGGCACCACGCGTTTGTCGACATGGCCGGCGGCTTTTGCTTTTTGAATAATTCCGCCATCGCGGCCCAGCGCGCGCGCGACGCGGGCCGGCGCGTGGCCATCATCGACGTTGACCTGCACCACGGCAACGGCACCCAGGGCATTTTTTATGGTCGCGCCGACGTGCTGACCATTTCAATTCACGCCGACCCCGTGCGGTATTATCCGTTTTTCTGGGGCCATACGCAGGAACGCGGTGTCGGGGCTGGATTGGGTGCCAATCTAAACCTGCCGCTGCCCCGCGGTTCCGGCGACGCTGCCTTTTTGGATGCTCTGGGCGTCGCAGTGGCGCGTGTGGGTGATTTTGGCACGGATTTTCTGGTCATCGCATTGGGGCTGGACGCGTTTGAGCGCGACCCGTTTGGCGGGCTTGCCGTGACCACACCGGGATTTTCACGCATCGGGCAGGCGCTTGGAAAGGTGGCCCTGCCCAGCGTTATTGTGCAGGAAGGTGGTTATTTGTGCCCCGAGCTAGGCGACAACCTGACCAGTTTCCTGACAGGTTTTCAGACCGCCTGAACCCGGTGGCACAATTTATGGCCGCTCTCCCCGCG